>JBIIQL010000016.1:0-16042 GCA_044342095.1 Pirellulales bacterium | reverse complement strand
CGGCCGGGCATTTCGAGCGACCCGTCGGCGGCGAAGCGGGGACGGGTAAAAAAGATGTCGTAGGTCTGCCATTCGCCAGGCGCCCGGCAGGCGTTCACCGCCGGCGGCTGCTGCTTGTAGAGGGAGCCGCACTGGCCGTCGGGGTAGGTGAGGGGGCCATCGGTGCCATCCTCGAAGGAATCGAGGATCTGGATCTCGTACTTCCCCATGAAATAGACCCCTGAATTGCCGCGTCCCTGCCCGGCCCCGGCGGCCGGCTTCGGCGTCCGGAACTCGACGTGCACCTGGCAATCGCCGAAGGCGTCCTTCGTCGTGATCGTGCCTCCGCCGACGGTGGCGATCCCGTCCTTCACGGCCCACTTTTCGCCCCCCTGCCAGGCATCGAGGTTCTTGCCGTCGAAGAGGGGAATAGCGTCGGCAGGAATCGGCGCCGGGTGCGCCGGGGCCGGCCCCGGATTCACGACCCGCGGCCGCGGCCAGGAAATCGCCGACTTCCATTCGCTGCTCGGGAACTTCTTCCCGAGGAGGTAGTCGTGACGGGAGCGGAGGGATTCGGTGATTCGCCGGGCTTTGGCCTCGGCCGCGCCGATCGAGAGACCGGGGGCGATCCCCGGGCGGAGATGGCCTGCGGCGGAGAGGTACGCGTCACGGAGGAGCGTCATCCGCTCGTGGCATTCGGGGAGGAAGTTCGCAAACCATTCCGGCTTCTCTTCGGCAGCCGTCTTCGCGTCGCCGAGGGCGGCCAGCACGCCGCGGCAGATCGCCCATTGACCGGCGTCGTCGGGATGAACCGCGTCGGGGATGAAGGTGAAGGCTGGATCCTCCTTACGCTTGGCGTCGAGGAGGGCCTTCATCGGCGTGTGGGTGTCGATCACCGTCCACCCATCGGCCCGCTTCGAGAGGAGCCAGGTCGAGTATTCCTGGAGCACCCCCTCGTAGTCGGCGTCGCCGGCGGGGTGATTCGTGCCGGGGCGGCCGTCATAGACCGGCGGCGTGAGGTGGATGATCTTCGCCCCGGTCTTCTCCACCTCGTCGTGGAGCTTCTGCATGCCGGCCTTGTAGGCGGCGAAACGGGTGTCGTCGAGCGGCAGGTAGATGCCACAGTTCATTCCGTAGCAGGCGATGACGAGATCGGGTTTCACGACCGAGAGGACACGCGCGAGCCGCTCATGGACATCGGGACGCGGGAACTGGCCGCCGGCATGCCCCTCCTCGGAGAGCCCGGAGCAGGTTTCGCTCGGGAGGCCGACGGCGATCACGTCGGCCGTCAGTCCCTTGGCTTCCATCCAGGCCGAGAGCGCCGACACCCACCGCCCGTCGTAGGTGATGCTGTCACCGAGGACGCAGATCCGCTTCGCCGCCGCGAGCATCTCGAGGGGGGCGGGAGCCCCGTCCGCGGGCTTCGCAGGGAGGGGGCGTTCGGGGGGGGATTCGGCGTGCGCCGCCGGGATGGCGACGAGAAGCGCGAAGGCGAGCATGCGCATGAAGCCACACGGCGATGCATTCATCGAAAGAAATCCCCCTCGAAAGGCTACGCCGTCCCAACCCCGGGACGGTCGGTCGGTCTCACGCCCCCTCGGGCGCCCGCAAAGCCGCGCGGGCGCCAGAGGAGACGATTCGGAACATCACTTCGCCTCGGGCGTCGCACCTTCGCGGATCGCGAACAGGTGGCTCTTGTTGGCGATGTAGAGCGTGCCGCCGGCGACGATCGGAGTCGAATAGACGCTGTTGCCCATGTTGACCTCGGCGACGAGGTTCTTCTCGGGCGAAAGCTCGAAGATCGAAATGTCACCATCCTCGTCGCCGACGTAGATCTTGCCGTCGGCGATCATCGGCGAGCCCCAACTCGCCGCCAGCATGTCGTGCGTCCAGTGCGGCTTCCCGGTCTTCACGTCGACGCAGTGGACGAGTCCGCTGAAGTCGGGGATCACGAGGAGGCCGTCCTTGATGGCGACGGTGCCACAGGTGCGGTGCATGGTCTCGTCGAAGTCGAGCTTGCCGTTCCCGTTGGCGTCGAAGCCCGGGTAGTGCCAGACGGCGGCGGAGTTCGGATTCGGCCGGGCAACCTCCCCCTGCTCCTTGATGATCGCCTGATTGCGACGGTGGGGGAGGGGCTTGGTCGGCTCGGCGACGTTGACGGCGAGTTCGGGGCTCGTGTCACCACGCTTCGTCGGATCGATGCACCACAGGTGGCCCACCCCTTCGCCATGCTCCGGATCCTCGCCGACGGCCACGTAGACCAGCCCGTCGTGGATCACCGGCGTGCCGATGACGTGGTTCCTGTCTGCCCGGCCGCCGAGGACGTACTTCGAATCCTTCGGGTTGGCGTCGAACTGCCAGAGGAGCTTCGCCTTGCCGTTGTCGCCGCGGGCGTCGAAGCCATACACCCAGCCGTCGCCGCCACCGAAGATCACCTGCGGGACGTCGTCGATGACGGCGTAGGACGGGCTCGACCACTGGCCATGGAGGACGTTGGCCCCCGGCGATCCGTCGGCCCACAGCACCTTGCCGTCGCGCTTGTCGACGCAGAGAAAGCTCGGGGCGGCGGCGTTGGGAAGATTGATGTGCCCCTCGTCGACACCGTTGCTGGTGTTGACGAAGAGGAGATCGCCGACGGCGGTGACGCTGCAGGAGCACATGTTGTGCTGCGAGACGCCGAGTTCCTTCATCATGTCGAGGACCCAGACGGTGTCCGACTCATCGGAGCCCTGGATCTTCTCACCGGTGAACGGCCCGTCGTTCTCGCCGTCCCGGAAGCCCTCGGTGTCGAGGCACTTCACCTCGCCGCGGCTGGTGACGTACCAGAGGCGATCCCCCTCGACGTACGGCGAGCAGCAGATCCCCTGGAGCGGCCAGTCGTGGACGCGGCCGGTGGGGAGTTTCTCGCTCGAATCCTGCCAGAGGAAGCTGCCGTCGTTGGTGTTGAAGGCGAGGAGACAGCCGAGATCGACGCTCGATGGATAGCGGCCGATCCAGCCCTTGCCGTTGTTGGTGCCGACGTAGGCCTTGCCACCGGCGACGACCGGGTTGCCGTAGCTCTGGCTGCCGAGTTGGGCCACCCAGGCGACGTTCCGGCTCGTCTCCGGCTTCCAGGCACCCGTCTCGGCGTCGAACTGACCCGGATCCCAATCGATCGGCAGCGGGCCCGACTCGGGGGTGTTGTTGCGCGAAGCGGATCCGCCCCACTGATTCCAGTCGCCATCCTCGGCCAGGGTCGGGGCGATGGAAAGCACGCCCGCCACGGCGATCGCGCCGAGGGAGCGGAGAGCACAACGGGGAGAAAGACGGGGACGGGACGTCATGGCTGCTTGTTCCCTGGGGTGACGGGGGAGACCGACACGTTGTCGATGAAGATTTCGGAGTCCTTCGACTGACCAAAAAAGCCGGGGCTGCCCTGGAGGTTGCCGCCGGCATGGACGCCTTCGATCGTCCACTCGGACGGCTCGGCCTCGCCACGAGGCCAGACTTTGCCGCGGAGGATCGCCCCCTCGGGCGACGTGCGGGCCTCGAGGACGAACGTGTACCACTTCCCCGCTTCCCAGGCGAAGGGAACGGTCTTGGAGAAGTGGGTGGCCACCTGCGGCGGCCAGGTGCGGAGTTGAAGTTGCTGGCTGGCGCCCATGAGATCGAGCGTGTAGCGCTGGGCGATGAGCCCCATGTCGGGCATCCGCGCCTTCTCGAGCGCGGCCGGATTGCCGAAGGCCTTCGCGAATGCCTCGGCATCGCTGCCGGCCGGCTTGGCCGCGTCGGTGGCGACCGGAGTCGCCGGATCGCCAGGCTTGCCGACCCCCGATTCCGCCGCGCGGAAGTCGGCCTGGATGCGGTAATCGTGGAGATCGATCGGGCCGATCCAGCCCTGCGACCGCGTCCCCTTCGCGATCGTCGTGATCTTCACGAGCACCTTGCTGCCGTCGACCTCGCGGACGACGTGCCGGTACCGCATCCCGATCCAGGGGAGGGGGGGCTCCCCCTTCACGACGCCCGTCTTCGCATCCTTGTCGAGCGCGATCTCCTCGAAGTCGAACTTCCACGGCAGCGGCGGCATCGAGCGGATCCGCGCTTTGCCCGCGAGTTTGCCCACCTTGGCCGTGATGATCGAGGCGGCGTGCTTCCCTGCCGGCGCCGTGTACGTGCCGTCGGCCGCCACCGCACCGGCGGTCGCCGTGAACTCAGCCGGCGATTCCTTGACGAACCGGCCGGCGGCGTCGAAGAGACGCGCCTTGAGTTTGACGGTGCCACCGGCCGCCACCTGAGCCTCGGCCGGAACGATCTGCACGGTGGCCGGTTCGCCGGGCTTGCCCGCCGTGGCAGCGGCGACCTTCGCGGTGATCGTCTCCACCGCCGCGTCGCTCCCCTTGGCATCGGGCTTGCCGATGCAGATCAGCCGTTCGCCGGTCGTGAGATAGATCCGCCCGTTCCAGGCGATCGGCGAGGCGGTGACCTCGTCGGCCTCCGGGAGACGCATCCGGTTGACGAACTTCAGCCCATCGGCCGTCGGGGCGAGAACATGCCAGCCGCCCGTCGAGCAGACGTAGAGCTTGCCATCGGCCACCAGCGGGCTGCCGCGAACGATCGTGCCGAGCAGCTTTTGGGGCTTGCCGACCGGCTCGCCGGTGTTCTTGTCGAAGACATAAACCTTCGCGCCGTCGTCGATGAAGTAGATCCGGTTCTCGAGGATCACCGGCATCGCCCGGCCATCCATCACCCCCTTCTTCTGCCACTTCACCGCCACCGTCGTGATGTCGGTGCTGGGGCTGGGAGGGGCGGTCGGGGGCGCCGCAGCACCGGCTGCCGCGGGGGCCGCAGCGGCGGGGGCCGGCGGTGGTGGAACGGCCGTGCCGTCGAAGGCGGTGACGGAGCCCATCGTCGTGTTGTCGAGATTTTCCTCGGCCTGCGACATGTAGACCGTCGAGCCCTCGACCAGCGGCGGGACGTTGAGGCCACGGCGGGAGAGCTTGAAGTTCCAGACGGCCTTGCCGGTGCGCGGCTGGAAGTTCCAGACGCTGCCGTCGCTCGAGCCGAACACGAGCGCCGCCTGGCCGCCGAAGTCGGCGATCGAGGGGGTCGAATAGGTGGTGTCTTCGGGGAGTTCCTTGGTGCCGTTCATCCAGCGCACCTCGCCGGTCTTCGCATCGAGGCCAAGGAAGCGATGCGCCGGGCGGGCCGTGTCGCCCCAACCGGTGACGACGGCGCTGGCGATGACGAGGTCTTCGAAGACCACCGGAATGTTCGTCCGGCCGCCGTACGTGGAGAGGAAGCCGAACTCCTCGTGGAGAGAGCGGTTCCACTTCGTCTTGCCGGTGACGGCATCGATCGCCGAGAAGGCGCCGCAGACGCCGTGGGCGAAAATCGTCTTCGTCGCCGGGTCGGCGACCACCGCTGACCAGCCGACGCGCTCCGAGGGAACGTCGGAAAGGTAGACGTTGAAAACGTTCTCCCAGATCTTCTCGCCGGTCACGGCATCGAGGCAGACCACCTTCTCGGCTTCCTCGGCCGTGCCCGCCTTGTGGCGGACGAGCGAATAGAGCCGGCCGTCGAGGATCACCGGCGTCGAGATCCCCCCCGCCTCCTCGCTCGTCCAGAGGACGTTGGTCCCCTTCTCGGGGTCGAAGGAATCGACATAGCCGGTCCCGGCGGCGTGACGGTCGGCGTTGGGGCCGCGCCAATCGGGCCACTGGTCGCCCCGCACTCCGGCAGCGGCGATGAAGACGCCGATGACCGGGAGGAGGGAGAGAAGTGCCCGCAGGAACGGGCCGGAGTGGGAATGGGTGGGGGACTGGGTCATGAGGATTCCGTCATGAGGGGGACGGGGGATGCACGAGGTGCATGTCGGGATGGCTGTCGGAAGGTGTGCCGGGCCTGGGGGACAACAGTCGATCAGTTGCCGATCCCCTTCGATTTGGCATCGGCGGGGAGCTGTGGATCGACGATCGCGCGGGCGCCACGCCCCTGGAGGAGACGATCCTGGGCGTCGAGACGGATGCTCTCGATGTCGGGTTCCCACCACTTCAGTTGCGTCGCCTTCTCCGGCACGCTGAACGGGCGGACGACACGCATGCCGACCCCGAGGGCAGGATCTTCGGTGTACCACCACGGGCTCTTGGGGAGGTTGGGATCGACTTCCTTCCAGGCCACGTCCTCGGAGCCGCGGCGGGCGGCCGTCCGGCAGCGATCGGGCTCGTCGTAGTAGGAGCCGCCACGGACAACCCGCTGCTGGAGCTTCGTCGGCCACTGGATCGCGTCGGCCTCCGACACCGGCTGCGGGAGCGCCGCCTGGCGGGTGTAGCCGCCGGCGACGAGCTGATCGACGACCCATTCACCGACGTTGCCGTGCATGTCATGGATGCCCCAGGCATTCGCCGTCTTGGTGCCGACGGGATGCGTGGTTTCGTCGGAGTTGTCGGCGATCCAGGCATGGTCGGCGAGCGCAGCAGGATCGCTGCCGCTCGACCACGGGGTGAGGCTGCCGGCGCGGCAGGCATATTCCCATTCCGCTTCGCTGGGGAGGCGGTAGAAGCGGGCCGTGAGGAGGCTGACCCACTTCGTGTACTGGCGGGCGGCGTACTGCGTCATGGTCGCCGCCGGAAGCTCGGGCTCCTCGCCGTGCGTGAAGGTGGTCGTCGGGTCGTAGAGATTCGAGGGGGCGGTGACCGCATCGGCGAGATTCGTGGCGGAGACCGTCGGACGAATCCGGGCCGATTCGACCGCCTTGAAGAGATCGCAGGCGGCCATGAAGCCCTTGTATTCCCCCCACGTCACCTCGTGAACGCCGACCCAGAACGGCTCGATCACGACGTCGAACTGCGGGCCTTCGTCGGCACTGCGTCCCTCTTCCCCCTCCGGACTCCCCATCCGGTAGGTGGCCCCGGGGACCGGGACCATGCGGAAGGTGACGTCGCTGCCGGGGATCGTCTCCGCGTAGGGAACCATCCAGCCGCCGCTCACCTGGACGACCGGGCCTTCGACCGTCGGCTTGGCGTCGCCGGCGACGAAACCGGGGATCTCATCGGCCCGGCTGGCGGGCAGGCTCCCGGCCGGAACGGGGAACAGCCCTGTCGCGACGAGGGAAACAACGAGGAAAAGCGATCGGCCAAACGGCACCATCGCGGAGGTCAGACGGCCTTCAGACATGATGGAAGCGTAGAATCCGGAGGTTCGGGATGGAGCCATTCAGTGTAGCCTGGGGACACCCCGGCCGGAAAACCGTCATCGGCCCCACCTCAGTCGTCGATCTGGAGTTCGATCTGCCGTGCCTGCCCCCAAGCCGACCCAACCTGCTGCCGGGAAGTCGAAATCCGCCGGGAAAGCGGGCGCCGCCAAAGGGAACGCGAAGGGGAGCGCAAAAGCGGGCGCCAAGGACGACAAGCCGGTCGAACGGGTCGTGGCCGAGAACCGCAAAGCCCGCCACGAGTATGAGATCATCGACACCCTCGAATGCGGGATTGCGCTGGTGGGGAGCGAGGTGAAGAGCCTCCGCGCCGGAAGAATGTCGCTCGACGAGGCCTATGGGCGGATCGAAGGAGACGAAGCCTGGCTCCTCGGGTGCGACATCCCTGAGTATGAGAAGGCCAATCAGCTCAACCACAAACCGAAGCGGCAGCGGAAGCTTCTCCTCCACCGTCGCGAGATCAGGAAGTTTGCAGGGCAGGCGTTCGAGAAGGGGCTGGCGCTCGTGCCGTTGAAGATGTACTTCAAGAACGGCCGGGTGAAGGTGCTGATGGGGATCGGTCGGGGGCGGAAGCTCCACGACAAGCGGCAGAAATTGAAGGCCGATTCGGCCCGCCGCGACATCGAGCAGGGTCTCAAGGCCCGCCGCGGCGATTGAGGCTTGGGCAGGCCCGATCGCCGCCCGGCACGCCACCAACGAGCGCGGCCGTCGCGACGAACGGTTTCCCATTCATCGCAACGGCCGCGGGTTTGCGAGGCCGATGCTGGACCGAGGCCAGCTTGTTCCACGGTTGCCGTGGAAGGATGGCGTTGGTCTTCAGCGTCCGTCGCCGGCGCCCACGAGGAGCGACGCCGAAGTTTCCGTCGAGTCCTCGGGATGCCACAGCGGCATGCCGCGTTGGATCCGCTCGGCGAGGATGTCGAGCTTCTGCCTCGAGCCGGCAGGAGCGCTGGTGGGCGTGAACTCGGCCGTCGACTGCGGCTCGAAGTTCTCGTCGTGACCGTACAACTCGATAATTTCGAAAACGTTGCGGATCCGGGCCATCGGAACGACACAACTCCTGATGGGATAGGAAGGGCTCAGCCGACGGTGCCGCGGGCAATCCGCAGACTCGGGTGAGGTGGGGCGGGCGGGGAATGAAAGGACGAAAAGACCCCGGTCATCACAGCTGCCGTCGCGACGATGGCAGGTGCCGGATGACGAAGGGTTCGGGGAACGAAGGGGGGATCGAAAGGGAGGGAG
Organism: Pirellulales bacterium; assembly: GCA_044342095.1. Taxonomy (GTDB): domain Bacteria; phylum Planctomycetota; class Planctomycetia; order Pirellulales; family UBA1268; genus QWOP01. Next base: position 7,632 of record JBIIQL010000016.1, on the reverse strand, counting down.
AACAGGAAGCCGGATCGGAGGCGGAAGCAGGTCGTTGAACACCAAGTCAAGGACGACCAGCGGAGCGGATCGGCTCACTCCGACAGGGTCGAGGACTTGCCAAGAAACGGACTTGATCGGGCCCCGCAGCGATCGCGTTTTCCGCTGCGGCGGAGGCCTGTGCCTGACCCGACGTCGCCATTATGGAGCGACGCTCGCGCGAGTCAAACAATTCTTCGCGCTCGTTCAGGTTTTTTCAGGCACCGCAGAATTCCGCGGACGAGACGCACCGATTGCGGTGACGTTGCGGTCCAACGAGGGCTCGCCGTTCAACGCTTTCGCGCGACCAGCCCTGGCCAATTGTCAGCCGATCGCTCAGCCCTTCGCGTCGTGGGCACGACACCAGGCGAGTTTCTCCGCCGTGGTCGTGGGACGCGCTCCGCCGGCCGGTGGCTTGGCTGCCGCGGCAGGCTTGGCGACAGGCTTCGCCGGTACGCTCTCACTCGGCTCCTCGACAGCCTCAGGCTCCGAGGGAGGAGCGGCCTTGGCGGCGCGGGCACGGGCGAGGATCTCCGCCGTCGAAGGCTTTGCACCTCCGGCAGGCTTCGCTTCGGCGTCGGCGGCGGGCTTTGCTGCCCCTGCTCCCCCCTTGGCGCGGGCCGCCGCGAGAATATCGGCCGTCGAGGGCTTCCCTCCGGCGGGCTTGGCTGCGGCAGGTGCCGCCCCTCCGGCGGCCTTGGCGCGGGCGGCCGCGAGGATGTCGGCGGTCGAGGGCTTGCCGGCCGCAGCGGGCTTCGCCGCCGGCTTGTCGGCGGCAGGCTTCGGCGCGGCAGGAGCCTTTGCTGCCTTGGGCTCCTTCGCCTCGGCAGGCTTCGGCTCCGGTTTGGCGACGATCTTCAGGCAGGCCGGGTCGATGTCATACCAGCCGATGTTGTTGAACTGGTCGAACTCGACCAGGCAGCGGCCGTTCATGTTGACCGTCTTCACAATCCCGGTGGTCTGGGAGAAGCGGGCCAGTTCCGGAGCGGGTGAACTGACGACGACGTACTTGTCGGTCCACTCGGATTTCAAGCGCTCGATGACGTCGAACATGACAGGTTCCAGGCGACTTCGTGGCTCCCTCCAGGCACCGACCACGCTGCCTGCAGGCCTCCCGCAAAGGTCCTCATCCGGATCCAGGGAGGGGATGGGGACGGGGAGCCGACGGGATGATCTCATTCCGCCGGCACACCGGTTGCGGCTCCCGAATGTGACCGATCGACCGGCGGGATTCAAGCCGATGCCAAACCGACTGAGCTGAGCCGGGACCCGGGCAGAGGCTCGATCCCACCGCGGCTGATACGGTAGGACCACTCGACCGTCCGGGGGAGGGGGGCATCGGCCAGCAGCAGCGGCTCCACCCGGAGGAACGCCGCGGTCGAGCCGCCGGATCGGTAGGTCGAGCCGAGTTGAACCGGAGGCTCATGGATCCGTGCCGCGATGTCGAAGCGGAGGGCGCCGGGAACCTGGGAATCGGGGCCGATGCTCGCGGAAAAGTGGGAGCGGCCAGCCAAGCCCAGCCCCATCACCGCGACGCTCCCCGCGGCGGGGTGGGTGTGAAGCTCGACGAACACCGGCGAGGGGGGCCAACGGTCGTCGCGGCTGTTGTCCCCGGGCCCCTCGACCGACAGCCAGGGGCCGGTCGTGGGCAGGTCAGGCAAGCCCTCGAAACGCACGGCATGGGTCCAGCGGTCGCCCCGCCATTCAAACCGGACCTCGGCGCCGCCGACGGAGAGCACCTGAGCGGGGCGCGGCTTGGCCGACCGGGATGACGACGGCATGGCGCTGGACTGGGGGAGGGCGTGGCAGGGGGGACCGACCGAATTGTAGCCAGCGGCGTGGGAATGCTGGCTGGGGGGGGAGATCCACGGCAGACTACGCTGCACCTGCTGTTTCGGCACCGTCATCCCCTCGTCACCCCGAGCGCTCTCGATGGAACCCCGCCGCTCGACCGGTTGGCCAATCCTCCTCGGCGTCGTCCTCATCGGGTCGATCATCGTCCTCGGCGTTGGCTGGGTGCTCGTCAGCATCGCCGCGGCGTTCGGTTCGGAGAACGCCGCCTTTTACTGGGTGATTCTCGGGGTTGGCGTCGCCCTCCTCGTGCTCCTTCTCCTCGGCGTCATCGTCTACCTCTTCCTGACGGTGAAGGCGATCGCCCTCTCCCAGCGGCAGAGCAACTTCATCGACAGCGTGACCCACGAGCTCAAAAGCCCGCTGGCGTCGCTCAAGCTCTATCTCCAAACGCTCAACCGGCGGCAGGTGTCGCCCGAGCAGCAGGCCGATTTTCACCGCTTCATGCTCAAGGACGTCGAGCGACTCGACACCCTCATCGATCATCTCCTCGACGCCGCCAAGACCCAGAAGCGGCCGCGTTGGGACGAGCAGGCCTGCGAGCTCGAGCCGATCCTCCGGGCGGCGCGCGAAGGGGTGGCGGTGCGGTATGGCGTCGCACCCGAAAGGATCCGCATCCTCCCCCTCCCGGATGGCGCGATCCCGCAAGTCCGCGGACGGTCGGCCGACCTCGAGATCGTGTTCCGGAATCTCGTCGACAATGCCGTCAAGTACTCGCTGCCGGAGCCCGAGGTCGAGATCGGAGTGGAGTGGGAGAAGGGGCGAGAGCTGGTCGTCCGTGTCAGTGACAACGGCCCCGGGATCCCGCCGGCCGATCGAACGCAGATCTTCGGTCGGTTCGTCCGTCTGGGGAACGAACTCGAACGCTCGACCCCGGGGACGGGGCTGGGGCTCTATCTCGTGAAGTCGATCGTGGCCCAGCTGCGGGGGCACGTGAGCGTCAGCGGCCGCCCCGGCCGGCGGGGAACCGTCATGGAGGTGCGGCTCCCGGCCGCTTGACGCTCCCCTGCGGCGCCGGCAGCCGACCCTTTTCCGGGCCGCCTCCGGCCGGTCTAATCGGCCCCATGAGCACACCCCATCACGCCATCGTTCCCACGGTTCCCGTTCCCGACCCGATCCCGCTCCGCCGGGTTCTCGTCAGCGTCTACGACAAGGCGGGCCTCGACCAACTCGCCACCGCGGTGAAAATGGCGGGGATCGAGGTGGTCAGCACCGGCGGCACGGCCCGGGCCCTCGAGGCGCATGGCGTGAAGGTTATCGATGTCGCCGCCGTCACCGGCTTCCCGGAGATCCTCGACGGCCGAGTGAAGACACTCCATCCGAATGTCTTCGCCGGGCTCCTCTACCGCCGCGACCGCCCCGACGACATCGACATCGTGGCCAGGCACGGGATCGGGCCGATCGACGCCGTGATCGTCAATCTTTATCCCTTCGAGGCGATCGTCGCCCAGCCCGACTGCCGACCCGCCGACGCGATCGAGTTGATCGATATCGGGGGCCCGAGCCTCGTCCGTGCGGCGGCCAAAAACCACGCCTTCACCGCCGTGGTGACCGGCCCCGATCAATACCCCGAACTGATCGCCACCATCGCCCGTGGCGGGACGACCATCGCCGAACGGCGTCTGCTCGCGGCCCGCGCCTTCGAGCGGACCGCGGCCTATGACACGGCGATCGCCGCCTGGATGGCCCGCCATGCCGGACTCGTCGCCGATTCCCCGGCGCCGGCCGCGATGACGAACACCCTCGACGCCGCCCCGCTCCCGGCCCGGTTTTCGCTCGAGCTTCAGGAACGCCTGCCGCTGCGGTATGGCGAGAATCCGCACCAGTCCGCCGCGCTCTACGCGCCGGCCGGCTCGCGCGTCGGCCTTGCCGGCCTCAAGCAACTTTGCGGCAAGGAGCTTTCCTACAACAACCTCCTCGACCTCGATGGCGCGACGCGTCTGGCGGGGCTCATCGAGGCTCCTGCAGCGATCGTCGTCAAGCACACCAATCCCTGCGGTGCCGCCACGGCCGCGACGATCGATGGGGCGCTCGCCACGGCGATGGCGGCCGACCCGACGAGTGCCTTCGGTTCGATCGTGGCGGTGAATCGGCGGTTCGACAGGGCTTGCGCCGAATTGCTCCTCCAGCCGGGATTGTTCGTCGAGGTGATCGCCGCGCCGGCCTTCGATCCGGTGGCGGTGGAATTGCTGACCACGAAGCCGACCTGGAAGGCGAGCGTCCGGCTCGTGGAAGTGCCGGCCGGGGATCCGTGGGAGCCGACGCACGGCCTGGAGTTGCGGAGCGTCGCCGGTGCGATCCTGGCCCAGCGGCCCGACGACTGCTGCGACGATCCCGCGACCTGGAACGTGGTGACGAAGCTGGCGCCGTCCCCTGAGCTGACGCCGGTGCTCGACTTCGCCTTCACCGTCGTCAGGCGGCTGACGAGCAACGCCATCGCCGTCTGTCAGGGGCCGAGCCTCGTCGGCGCCGGCATCGGCCAGACCAGCCGCGTCGACGCCACCCGGATCGCGCTGGAGAAGGCGGGGAGCCGGGCCCGAGGCGGCGTGCTCGCTTCCGACGCGTTTTTCCCGTTCGCCGATTCGATCCCGCTCATCGCCCGGGCTGGCATCGCGGCGATCGTCCAGCCGGGCGGCTCGAAGCGCGATGCCGAGGTGATCGCCGCGGCTGACGAGGCGGGGATCCCGATGGTGTTCACATCCCGCCGCCACTTCCGGCACTGATCCCGCGGGGAGCCCCGCCCCGACCCATCACGAGCCCGTCGTCCATGCTCCGGCATGGTTTGCCCATGCCCACCATTCTCGATCGGATCGTCGAACGAAAACGCCGTGAGGTCGCCGCGGCCGAGACGCTCGAGTCGACGGCGAGCCTCCGCCGGCGTCTGGCGGAAGCGCCTCCGGTACGCGACTTCTTCGCCGCCGTCTCCCGCCCCGGCGCGATCCGCCTGATCGCCGAGTTCAAGCGGAAGAGCCCGTCGGCGGGGGAGATCCGTCCTGGCGCGACCGTCGAGGAGGTGGTGCAGGCCTACGAGCGGGCCGGGGCCTCGGCCCTCTCGGTGCTCACCGACGGCGAGGGATTCGGCGGGACGCTCGCCGATCTCGTCGCAGCACGGCAGGCGGTCGCGCTGCCGGTGTTGAGGAAGGAGTTCGTCGTCGATCGCCGCCAGGTGGTCGAGGCGCGGGTCCACGGGGCCGACGCGGTCCTCCTCATCGCCGAGTGTCTCGACGATTGCCTCCTCCGCAGCCTCTACGCCGAAATCCTCGACCTCGGCATGACGCCGCTGGTGGAACTCCACGACGAACACCAACTCGATCGCGTCCTTGACCTCGGCGCTACGCTCGTCGGGATCAACAACCGCGATCTCCGCACGATGACGACCGACCTCGATCACGTCCTCCGGCTCCGCTCCCGGGTGCCCGACCGTTGCACGCTCGTCGCCGAGAGCGGGATCCGCAGTCGCAGGGACGTCCGCCGGCTCGAGGGAGAGGGGATCGGGGCGATGCTTGTCGGAGAGTCGCTCCTCAAACAGCCCGATCCGGGCGCCGCGGCGGCGGCCCTTCTCGCCGACGACTGACACCCCCCGGGCGTTCAGCCTGGCGGAGGGGCATTTTCGGCGGCTGTCGGCGCCGGTTCGGTCGCGTTGTGGCGGCCGACGAAGCGATACCCCATGCCGCGGACGGAGAGGAAGTGGACCGGCTTCGAGGGATCCCCCTCGAAGTACTTGCGGAGATTGAGCATGAAGGTGTCGATCGTCCGCGTCGCTGGCGGGCGCGCCATCCCCCACACGCGCTCGAGGAGTTCGTTCCGCGACACGACCTTCCCCTCGTGATCGACGAGGTAGCGGAGGAGTTTCATCTCCAGGTTCGTCAGCCGCACCGGCCCCCCCTGGGCCCGTGCCTCCCAGGTGTCGAAGTTCACCTCCGCCGCGCCGAATCGGTAGATGGCCGGACTGGAGGTCGGAGCCGACGACTGGGCCGACACCGACGGAAGTGGCAGGGGGGCGGCCGTACCCTCACCGAGCGCCGGAGGAACCGACGCGGAGGCCGGTGTCGCCGCCACGCGAGTGGCGGGGCCGCGCCGTGAGGTCAGCCTCCGCACGATCGAGATCAGTTCGTCGAGATCGAACGGCTTCTGGAGATAGACATCCGTGCCGGCATCGAAGCCGCGGATTCGGTCCTCGACGAGCGTCCGGGCGGTGAGCATGACGACCGGGACCTCGTTCCCCTGCCGGCGGACCGCTTCGCAGACGGCATAGCCGCTCATCCCGGGGAGCATGACGTCGAGGATCACGAGGTCGAACGGCGTCGATCCGGCCGCCAGGGCCGCCAGCGCCGACTGTCCGTCGGCGGCGGTTTCGACCTCGAAGCCCTCGGCCTCGAGGTTGAACTTGATGCCGATGGCGAGGTGGTCTTCGTCTTCGACGACGAGAATGCGCGGCATGGGGGCGGGCCTGGGAAAGGGTGGAGATTTTCCCATTCTACCCGCCACGGCCCGCGCGATCGCCGTCAGCGGGCCATCACCTCGCGGCCCCGAACGGCCTTCGCGTAGCCCCGCGTCACGAACCACTCCCAGGCGTCGGCGACCGTCTCGTCGAGCGGGCGGAAGGCATAGCCGAGTTCGGCCTGCGCCCGGCGACAGGAGAAGTTGTGGGAAAGCATCGACATCCGTGTCGCGGCCGAATTGACCGGCATTTCGCGGGCCATGAACAGGCTCGCCAGATCGCCGGCGATTCCCGCCATCTGCACGATACCCCGCGGGGCCGTACCGAGCGGCTGCATCCGCCCCGCAATCCGGGCAAACACCCGCCAGGCATCCAAGTAGCTCATCGAGTGGCCGCCGAGGATGTAGCGGCGGCCGAGTTGGCCGCGGCCGATGGCGGCGAGGATCCCGCCCGCCACGTCGCGGACATCGACGAAATCGTTGCCGCCCGGGGGGGCGAAGAGCCCTTTGCCGGCGCCGACTTCGAGGAGCATCCGGCCGCTCGACGGCTTCCAGTCCCAGGGGCCGAGCATGTAGACCGGATTGACGATGACGGCATCGAGGCCGCGGGCGATCTCGTCGTGCACGGCCCCCTCGGCATCCCGCTTCGTGACCACGTACGGACACTCCGGCATCCCCCCCGGCGGCGTCTCCTCGTCGGCGGGAGTGCCATCGGCGCGGAGGCCGATGGCGTCGACACTCGAGACATGGATGAAGCGGGCACCGGCACGGCGGGCCGCGGCGGCCACGATTCGCGTCCCATCGACATTCGCGCGGACCATCTCGGCACGGTGCCGCCAGCCGCAGTGGACCATCGCCGCGGCGTGGATCACGACCCGCGCCCCGTCGACGGCGGACTGCACGCCACCTTCGTCCTCGAGCGCGCCCTCGATCGTCTCGACCGGCAGCCCGGCGAGGCAGCGTTCCGCGGCCTTCCGCGAGCGGACGAAGGCACGCACCGACTCGCCGCGGGAGACGAGCATCCTCACGACGTTGTTGCCGACGAGGCCGGTCGCCCCGGTCACGAGGACGTCGACCGGGGCCGGGCGGCGGCGTGGAGAGGGCTGGAGGGCGGGCTCGGGGGTGGGATGGGGGGCGGAGCTGACCATGGGGATCGTCACCGAATGCCTGTGGAATACGGGCGGTGCGGTCGATCCATCCTCCGCACCTTCTCCATGGTAGTTCGGAAAAAAAACGACAAGACTTCGGTGCCGGGTGGTGGTGCTGCCGTTGACGGATATGAGGCCTCCCCCCGAAGATGCCCGCCCGGCCGTCCGGTCGGGC
>JBIIQL010000324.1:0-4781 GCA_044342095.1 Pirellulales bacterium | reverse complement strand
ATTTTTGCCACGAAAAAGACGATCGTTTCAAACAGTCGTTTGAATTGTCGTGCCGCTGACTTCGCAGGGGGTTCCGGAGACGAATCGCCCCCACGTGGGGCCCCGGGAGGTGGAGGATGGCCGAAGACGCGCGGGGGCGGCTGATCGATGCGGCCGGGCGGGCGTTCGCCGAACGAGGCTTCGAGGGGGCGAGCGTCCGCGACATCTGCAGCGATGCCGGCGTCAATGTCGCCGCCATCAACTACCACTTCGGTGACAAGCAGTCGCTCTATGTCGCCTGCCTCGAGCAGGCCCAGTGCAGCGAGTCGCAGCAGACCCTCCGGGCTGCCGATCCGTCCTTGCCACCGGAAGCCAGACTCCACGGCTTCATCCGCGGCATGCTCGCCGCCCAGGGAGACCCCGATCGGCCGCGGTGGCACAACGCGCTGATGCTCCGCGAGATGGCCCATCCGACCTCCGCTGCAGCGGAGGTGTTGAAACGCTACATCCGCCCGCTCGCCGAGACGCTCCGCGTTATCCTCGAACAGCTCAGCCCCGGTGTCTCGGGAATGCCGCACGATGGCTGGCCCGTCGGCTTCAGCGTCGTCTCTCAGGTGCTTTTCTACGCCGTTCACCGCCCCGTCGCCCGCCTCTTGATGGGCGAGGCCGAGCACGACGCGCTCGACGTCGATTTCCTCGCCGACCACATCACCCGCTTCTCGCTTGCCGCGCTCGGCCGCGGGCCGAATATCGCCGGCCCGTCCGCCGCGCCATCGGCCGGGATAAGGAAGACGGTGTCACGATGAACTGGGTCGCCTGGAAGATGCTCAACGGCGACACCGCCAAGTATCTCGGCGCCGTGTTCGGCGTCGCTTTCGGGGTGCTCCTCATCACCCAGCAGGCCTCAATCTTCGTCGGCCTCATGAGCCGTACGGCCAACCCCCTCCGCGACGTCCGCGAGGCGAGCGTGTGGGTCACCGACCGCCACCAGCAGAACGCCGACGAGATCGAACCGATCGCCGACGGCGCCGTCCACCGGATCCGCGGCGTGGAGGGAATGGACTGGGCGGTGCGCCTCTACAAAGGGGTGGCCCGGGCGCGCCGGCCCGATGGCATCTTCCGCCAGGTGATCCTCCTCGGTGTCGACGACCACAGCTTCGTCGGAGCGCCGCGGACGATCCTCATGGGCGACCTCGCCGATCTCCGCAGACCCTCGGCGGTGTTCATCGACAAGGCGGGACACGAGTCGCTCTGGCCGGGCGAACCGCTCCAACTCGGCCGCGAAATCGAGATGAACGAGCGGCGGGCCGTGATCGTCGGCATCTGCGAGACCTCGGCGCCGTTCCAATCCTTTCCGGTCGTCGTCGCCACCTACTCCCAGGCCACCCAGTTCATCGCCCGGGAGCGGAAGCAGCTCTCGTTCGTCGTCGGCGCCCCCGTGGCGGGGGTGACGCCGGCCGAGGCCTGCCGCCGGATCAAGGCGGCCACCGGCTTCGAGGCCCTCACCTACGACCAGTTCGTCTGGCAGACGATCAACTACTACATGGCCAACACCGGCATCCCGGTCAACTTCGGGATCACGATCGTGCTCGGCTTCATCGTCGGCGCCGCCATTGCCGGCCAGACGTTCTACCTGTTCACGCTCGAAAACCTCCGCCACTTCGGCGCGCTCAAGGCGATGGGGGTCAACAACCGCCGCTTGATCGGCATGGTGCTCCTCCAGGCGGCCATCATCGGCGCCGTCGGCTACTCGCTCGGCGTCGGCATGGCGGTGGCCTTCTTCGAAATCTCCGGCCGGGCCCTCCCCGATCTCCGTGGCATCAACATCCCCTGGCAGGTGGCCATCGGCACCGCCGGCGTCGTCGTCGCCATCATCACCTTCGCGAGTTTCATGAGCCTACGGCGGGTGCTCCTCCTCGAGCCTGCCGTCGTCTTCCGCGGATGAGCTTCATGCCCACAGCCCTCGACACCCCCGCGCCCGATTCTTCGGCCCCACCGCCGGCCGTCGGGGTGGCCTGCCGTGGCATCGAGAAGGAGTTCGGCAGCGGGGAGACGCGGACCCGCGTCCTTCACGGCATCGACGTCGACATCGGGTGCGGGGCGCTGACGCTCCTCGTCGGCCCGAGCGGCTGCGGTAAGACGACACTGATCTCGATCATCGCCGGCCTCCTCGACCCCACCGCGGGCGACGTCACCCTGTTCGGCACGCCCCAATCCCAGCTCCGCGGCAACCGGCGCGTCGACTTCCGGGCCCGCAACGTCGGCTTCGTCTTCCAGCAGTACAACCTCCTCCCCTCCCTCACCGCGGCCGAGAACGTCGCCGTGCCGCTCCTCGTGGCGCGGCAGCCGCGGAAGCGGGCCATCGAACAGGCCGCGGGCGTCCTCGACGCCGTCGGCCTGGGAAGTCGATTGAAGGCCTTTCCAAACCAGCTCTCGGGGGGACAGCAGCAGCGGGTGGCGATCGCCCGAGCCCTCGTCCACGAGCCCCGACTCCTCGTCTGCGACGAGCCGACCGCCGCCCTCGACTCGCACTCGGGCCAGACGGTGATGGAGCTCCTCAAGTCGGTCGCGGTCCATCCTGATCGGACCGTGATCGTGGTCACCCACGATTCCCGTGTGCTTCAGTTCGGCGACCGCCTCCTCGAGATGGCTGACGGGCGGATCGTCCTCGACACCATTCCCCAATCCCATGCCTGATCACACCTGAGTTCCCGAATGATCCGCACCCTCGTCCTTCCGCTCCTCGGCGTGATCGGCTTCGGCACGCTCCTTTGGCACCTCGCCCACACACACGAGGTGCCCCCCGAGCAGGTCCCGCCGGTCGCGCCGGTGCGCCGACAGTTTTCCGGCACGGTGGCCGGATCCGGGGTCGTCGAGCCTCGCTCGGAGAGTATTCACCTCTGTGCCGAGGTGCCGGGGATCGTCGCCGAGGTGGCCGTGCGCGAGGGGCAATCCGTCGCGGCCGGGGATGTCGTGCTCCGGCTCGAGGATCGCTGGAAGCGGGCGGAGCTCGAGGTTTGCCAAGCCGCCCTCACGGCCGCCGGGCAGGATCTCGCCCGGCTCCGCGGCCTCCCCAGGCCCGAGGACCTGCCGCCGAGCGCCGCGCGGGTCCGCGGCGCGCAGGCGGCCGCCGAGACGCAGCGCGATCAGCTCGCCCGCGCCGAGGACCTCCACCGCCAGAAGGTCGTCACCGAGCAGGAGGTGATCCAGCGACGGAAGGCCTTCGACACAGCCCAGGCAGCGCTCGAGGAGGCTCAGGCCGAGGATGCCCGGCTCCGCTCGGGGGCGTGGGAGCGCGATGTGGCGATCGCCGCGGCCGCCGTCGAACAGGCCCGCGCCGGGGTCGACCTGGCCCGGGTGGAGGTCGAGCGGTTCGTCGTCCGGGCTCCGGTGGCTGGCACGGTTCTCCAAGTCGATGTCCGCCCCGGCGAGTTCGTCGGCACGCCGCCGGGGAAGCCGCTCGTCGTCCTCGGGGACACGAGCCGGCTCCATGTCCGGGTGAGCATCGACGAGCACGATCTCCCCCGCTTCATCCCCGGGGCCCCGGCGCTGGGGTACCCCCGCGGCGACGGCGAGCATCCGGTGCGATTGAGTTTCCTCCGCGCCGTGCCGACGGTCGCCCCGAAGCAGAATCTCAGTGGCGACAGCGCCGAACGCGTCGATACCCGCGTTCTTCAGGTGCTGTTCGAGATCGTCGATGACACCGCCGCCGCGACGACCGCCGACGGCACGCCGGACCGCGATCTCTTCGTCGGCCAGCAGCTCGACGTCCAGATCGACGCAGCCGCGCGATAGCCACCGGCTGCCGGGCAGGGTTCAGTGAAACTTCACGAGGACGACGCCGGCGAACACCAAGAGCACGCCGAGGAGCCTCCCCGGGGTGACCACCTGCCGCGGCAGATCCATCAGCCCGAAGTGATCGAGGAGGAGCGAACAGGCCAACTGCCCACCGACGACCGCCGCGATGAAGGCCGCGGCCCCGAGCCGGGGCGCCAGCGCCGCTCCGGAAAGGACGATGAGCGCTCCCATCGGGCCGCCGATCCAGTTCCACCACGGGGCCCCCCGGGCTGCTACCGCCTCCGGGGGCGTGGGGCGGAGGATGAGCATCACCGTGACGGCGGTGACGATCGTCCCGCAGATCGAGAAGAAGGCCGCCCACAGCGGGCTGTGGAGATGGGCGCGGAGCGAGGCATTCGCCGAGGCCTGAACGGCGAAGCAGGCCCCGGCACCGGCGGCCAGCACGATCCAAAGAACGTCCACGTTGTCGCTCCCATTCGAGACTCTTGCCACGGCAAACGCTGCCCGGGCCGCCGACAGTATGCCGCCCGTCGCCGCCGTGTCGATCCGGCCGGCGGGTGGGGCCTTGCCGGTCGGAGCGATTGTGCGGGGCAGGTTGCCCGTGAGGGCGCCCCGTGGGGTGAGGTAGACTTCTCCCATGACAACGCCACACGCATCCGCCGCCGCCGACCGCGCCGCGGCCCTCGTCCGCCCCGACATCGCCGCCCTGGCCGGTTATGTGCCGGGTGAGCAGCCGCAGGGAGGGGAGTGGATCAAGCTCAACACGAACGAGAATCCCTACGCGCCGTCCCCGGCCGTGGCCGCGGCCGTGACGGCGCTGCTCACCGGGCGAACGCTCGCCAAGTATCCCGACCCGGTCGCCACCCGATTCCGCGAAAAGGCAGCCGAGGTCCTCGGGGTCGATCCCGATTGGATCCTCTGCGGCAACGGCAGCGACGATCTCCTCACGATCCTCGTCCGCACCTTCGTGGGAGCCGGAGGGGCCCTGCGGGTGCCGACGCCGA
>JBIIQL010000323.1:0-4802 GCA_044342095.1 Pirellulales bacterium | reverse complement strand
GCAAGGGCGAGGGGGATCGTGGCGGCCTCGAGCGCCGCCCACCGCCGCCCCTCGAGCCGCCGCGCCGGTTCCTCGGCACAGAGCAACTCGACAGCCACGTCGTAGCTCCCTTCGAGGGCGAGCAACATGGCGGCGAAGGTACGATTCTCCACCCTTCGATCGATCGCCATCGCGAGGATCACCTCCTGAAGCCCCGCGGCTGGATCGCTTCCGGCTGGAAGGGCCGCGAGCCTCAAAGCAAAGCTCTCCACGGCATCGCGTTCGATGGACTCGATCCGCTCCCCGCCGATGGCCCACGGGGGAACCCTCCCCGACGGTAGCGACGCCACCGCCTCCGGCCGGTTCGAATCCCAGCGCAGCCCTCCCCGGGCGGGCAAGTCGACCGAAGGCGCCTCGGTGCCCGTGGTAAAGCGAACGGCTCTCCCCACGGCGATCACTTCCGCGATTGTCGGCACCGGCGTCTCGCCGAGCCCGGGGCTCCACGCGAGCGCTGTCTCCGCCATCACGGCGCCGTCGAGGCCTGCGACGATCGTCCCGGCGATCCCGCCGGCCCGAATGCCCAGCCGGGCATCGGCCTTCGCTCCCCGGGCCACGATCCGCCCTTCGACGACGCCGATCCGGGGGGTGCCATCGGCATCGGCCTCGAGGGTGATCCGCGAGCGAGGGAGCCCGCGCACCGACACGCCGGCGATGTTGAGCTCCGGGTGCATCCCCGGCGGGACGATGAGATCCTCGCCCGGCACCAGCGGCGTCCCGACGCCGATCGGCACCCACCACGACCGCTCCCCCTCGGACATGCGCCGCAGGAGCAGGCCGTCGGCCGCGACAAACCCGAGGCTGTCCGCCGCAGCCCCGTCCCCTTCGAGGCCGACCGCGCCGGCGACCGCCTCGAGCGTGCCCGCATCGGCAGCTCCACCGGCCGCCGCCACGCCAGGCGGCGGGCGTCGCGGGCGAACCCCCCCGGCAATCGCCAGTGCTTCGCCGGCCCGCACCTTCCGCGGTCCTGCGGCCGCAATCTCCGCCGAAGGGAGCGGCGCACCGCCGGCAGGCTCGCCGTCCGTGGGGACGGCGGGCAGGCTGGCGTCGGGGAGATCAGGAGCGGCGGCGGCCGCCAGAGCGTCGTCTGGAGAGAGCGATTCCTTGTCGCCCGTTCCCTGTTCCGCATCGGCCTGTTCGAGGAGGTCGGCCAAGCCGCGCCGCGGGGGCGCGTCGCCCGCCGCGACCATCGTCGCCGCTTCGGCCCCGCGCTCGCCCTCAAGCGGCGGAAGGTCGACGGCAGGCGCGGCTTCTTCGAGAGCCTGCGCGCCATCCTCGATCGCGGCTGCCGCCCCAGGCTCGACAGCGCGTGGGTCGACGCGGGCGACATCGGCCTGATGGGGCGCCGGCGACCGGAAAAGCCCGGCCGACTGCGCGAGGAGCGCCGCGAGCACCGCCAACAGCGCGAGGGCCGAGCCGGCCAGAGCCCAAGCCCCCCAAGGGGTACGCTTGCCGGCCGCCGGCTCAGCGACGCCGACCGGCGCCTTCGCCGCCGGGTTGGGGTGGCGTTCGCGGGATGCGGGAAGCGCTGCCGGGGGGCGAGCGGCTTCGGGCGGGTGCGCCACGGAGCCGCGGCCGGAGGAGCGTTCGCCGGTCATCATCTCCGGGTGGGCGGCGACCCGATGCTGCATCGCTTCGAGGAGACGGCGGCGACGGGAGGCGTCGAGCGGGGGGAGCACTTCCGGGTGCTTCGCCACCTCGGCGAGGATTGCATGGCAGGCGGCCACCTCGGCGAGATGCATGTCCGATTCGAGGCAGATCGTCTCGAAAGCCTCGAGACGGTCGGGGGCAAGGGTGTTGTCGAGGTACTCAGCCACCGAATCGGGATCGACGGCCAGCCCCTTGCCGTCGACGCGAGGGGCGGAGAGTTGGGGATTGCCGACGCAGGCCCCAATCCGCTCGACAAGCTTCCGGGCCACCGGGCTCCCCTCCACCTTCTCGCCAAGCTGACGCTGGTCCTCCGGCGGGAGGACGCCATCCATCCAAGCCAAAAGGGTGCGGAGGGTGAGGCGCATCGGGAGACTCCGGAGAGGGCACGTGAGGGGGGCCAAAGAGGGAGTGGGCGCCCGGCGCCGATTTCGTGCGGCTTACCCACGGAAAACGGAAAACCTTGCGACTTCGTAAGGATCGTGAAAGTCTTCCGGGGTGGGGCGATCAACGTTTGCCTCTGAGACGTATACGATTGGATGTTCCTCAAACGTAGGGGAGGCTCTCGATGACCGATCTGTCCCGGCTTCGCCAGCAGGCGATCCTTCGACACGCTGCCGGCTATGTCGAACTCGGTGAATTGCTCGTCGAGACCGACAAGCCGGTTCCGGCGACGGCGGCCCGGCTTCTCAAGCGGGCTATCGCCACGCTCGACGAGCTTCCCGAATCGCAGCGAACCCTTCCTGCAGCGGCCCTCCTTCGCGGCGAGGCGCTGAGGGCCCTCGGCTCTTGGACGGAGGCGCTCGAGCCCCTCGCCGAGGTCGCCGAAGGAGATCCGCAGCGCGTCGAGGCCTGGCTTGGTTTGGGCTGGTGCCTGAAGCGGCTCGATCGGCTCCCAGAGGCGATGGACGCCCTCAAGCGTGGCCTCGAGGTCGATCCCGAGCAGGCGATCCTCCACTACAACCTCGCTTGCTACCTCTCGCTCTCGGGTGACCCGGCCACCTCCGTCGAGCATCTCTCCAAGGCGATCGCGCTCGACGATCGCTACCGCGGGCTCACCGAAGCCGAGCCCGACTTCGACCCGATCCGCACCGATCCCCGCTTTCGCGCCGCCACTGCACTAGCCTGTTGACCGCTCCCCCGATCGGGCCGGATCGACGGCTCGACGGAACTACTGGTCCGATTTGCTCTTCCGGCCGACGATCGGTTCTCATGGTGGGCATGACCAGCCCCGCCCTCCAGGACATCGTCGCCCTCCTTGGCTGCCCCGCCGCAGGCAACCCGGCGCAATATCTTTTCGAGCGTGCGATCTCCGCCGCCGGGCTCGACTGGCGGTTTCTGACGTTCGACGTTCTCCCGGAACGCCTCGCGCAGGCGCTCGGTGGCGTCGACGCGATGGGCTTTCGGGGATGCCTCCTCTCCGCAGCGCTCCAAGAGCAGGCGATGGGAGAACGGCCGACGGAGGACGGGGCGACCGGCCTCGTGGCCCATGCCTCGCCGGCCGCCCGGTTTGCCGGCGCGGTGAGTCTCGTCGAGCATCAGGCCGGGGGGCTCTTTGGCCACATGACCGATGGCCGCGGGATCGTCGAGGCACTCCGGGCCCACGCCGACCTCACGGCCGCCCGGGTGATGATCGTCGGCGCCGGCCCGACCGGCCGGGCGACAGCGCTCGAGTTGGCTCTCGCCGGTGTCGCCGAGATCCTCGTCACGGATCGCTCGCCAGAACTGGCCATGGCGCTCGTCGAGCGGCTCCGCGGACTCGACACCTCCGCCGAGATCACGCTCCTCACCGCCGAGAACCCGATCGAGATTCCAGAGCGTGTCGGGATCGTCGTCGTGTCGCGGGGGCGGGAGGAGTCGCCGGCGACCTTCGGCGGGCTCCGCGCCGATCTCGTCATCGCCGACACCGATCTCGTCGAGCAGCCGTCGGTGGTCGTGGCGGCCGGTCAGAAGGCGGGCTGCTGCGTCGTCGACGGCCTCGAGGTGCATGTGGCGAAGATCGCCATCGATTTCCAGGTCCTCACCGGCAGCGAGCCCGACACCGACATGCTCCGTGACGCGCTCGAGGAGTTTTTGAGCGGCTAGCGTTGTTCAGCTGTGTCTCGGCGCTCATGCCGCCGGCGTGAGCCGGGCGAGCTTCGCTTCGAGGGCGGTGACGCCGGCCCGGACGTCCGACACCGGATCGCCAGCGAGACTCTTCACCTTGGCCAGAATCCCCTCAGGGAGAGGCTTGTGGGTGGCGTCGACGAGGATCGCCAAGCCGCGGAGGGCGTTGAGGACGACGAGTGCCCGCTTGTATCGCTTCGATTGGGCGACGTCATCGCGGGCCTCGGGCTTCGGCGCTGGTTCGTCAGGGAGCGAGAGCATCTCCTCGAGGGTGTCGAGGGAAGCCTCGTCGCCGAGCCGCGCCAGCGCCAGCGCCGTGTTGTAGCGGACGTCGTCATTGGCATCGGCGAGAAGGGCATGGAGCCGGTCGTCGGCCGGGCCGGTCCCTTTCTCCCCGACGACGCCGAGCGTGAAGGCCGCCGCCGAGCGCAGCCCGGCATCCTCGGAGCGCGAAGCGGCCACGACGGCCTCGGCCACGTCGACGGTGGAAGGAACACCGCCGGCGGCGACGAGATTGGTCGAGAGGACGGCGATCGCCTCGATGGCGGCCCTGGCCACCTCGGGCTTGGTGGTGTCACCGGCCCGCTCGACGAGCGGGGGCAGGGCTTCGGGAATCGTGAACTCTCCCAGAGCGCGGCAGAGGTAGACGCGGAGCATCTGCGATTGCTCGCCGGTCCGGCCGCTCTTCGATTCATCCGTGAGGATCCGGCCGAGTTCGCCGGCGAGGGTGGCATCGGACTTGAGTGCCGCCCCGCCGGGGCCGCGGAGGTCGTTGGCGAGGTTGAGGGCCGCCTGCCAGCGCCCTTCGTTGTCGCGGCGAAGCGTGCGGACGTAGGCCTGCGGGTCTTGGCCGAGGTGGGCGAGCCAGTGAAAGGTGAGCCAGACGCCGACGATGATCGCGACGATCAGCCCTGGCACGAGGAACAACTGCACGAGGAACCCCGCGCTCGGTGGCTCGACTGGCGGGAGGAGTTGGTCCGGCGACATCGGCCGGCGGGATTTGGGATCGTCGG
>JBIIQL010000322.1:0-4812 GCA_044342095.1 Pirellulales bacterium | reverse complement strand
GCGAGGGTCTTCGTCAACCGGCTTTGGCAGTGGCACTTTGGCCGCGGGCTCGTTCCCACGACGAGCGATTTTGGGGTCCGGGGAGAGCGGCCATCCCATCCGGAGCTGCTCGATTGGCTCGCCGTCCGCTTCATGGAATCGGGCTGGAAGGTGAAGGACTTCCATCGGCTCGTGCTCCTGTCGCGCACCTACCGGCAGTCGGCCGAGGGGGAAGCGAGGGGAATGGCCACCGATCCGGAGAACCGCCTTCTCGGTCGCTTCCCGCGCCGCCCACTCGATGCCGAGACGCTCCGCGACGCGCTCCTGGCCACGAGTGGCCTCCTCGACGCCTCTCCGCCGCCCCCCCATCCCTTCCCCGCGGTCGACACCTGGGCGTTCACGATCCATCAGCCGTTCCATGGTCACTACGACTCCGATCGGCGGAGCGTCTATCTCATGGTGCAGCGCAACCGGCGGCATCCGTTCCTCGCGCTCTTCGACGCGGCCGATCCCAATCAGAGCGTCGCGCTGCGGGATGCCACGATCACGCCGACGCAGAGCCTGTTTCTCATGAACGCCCCGCTCGTCCACCGCGCCGCCGAAGCCTTCGCCGACCGGCTCCTCGGCATGGCCAGCGAGCGTGAGGCGCGGCTCAGGCTGGCGGCGGAGCTGGCCTGGGGACGCGAGCCCGATGACGCCGAGCTCTCCGGCATGCACGATTTTCTCGCGCAGGTCGCGGAGCGATCGCCGGATCTGACCGAGCGCGAAGCCTGGGGAGCGCTCGCCCGCGTCCTTCTCACCGCCAATCCCTTCCTGTTCATCGACTAGCTGCCATGACGCTGCACCGTGATCCCCTGACCGCCGCCGCGATCTCCCGTCGGGCCTGGCTCGACTCGGTCGGCCGGGGTCTCTTTCCAACGGCGCTCGCCGGGCTCCTCGCGGAGTCGTCCGTGGCGGCTCCGGCAACGCTCGACCCGCTCGCGGCGAGAGCCCCCCACTTCCCGGCCACCGCCGATCGGGTGATTTTCCTCTATTCCACTGGCGGGGTGTCCCATGTCGACACCTTCGACTTCAAGCCACAGCTCGTGGCCGACCACGGCAAGTCGATCACCGCCTCACGCTGGCTCAACAAGCCGGGAGCCTTCGAGCGCTTCCTCATCAAGCCGCGGTGGGGGTTCAAGCCGTATGGCCGCAGTGGCACCCCGGTAAGCGATCTGTTTCCCGCGCTCGGTGGCGTCGTCGACGATCTCTGCATTCTCAATGCGATGCACTGCGACAGCGACGGCCACGACAAGGGGACGCTCGCTGCCCACACCGGCTCCGCCCAGTTCGCCCGCCCGAGCCACGGCGCGTGGGTGAGCTACGGCCTCGGCACGGTGAACGAGAATCTCCCGTCGTTCGTCGTCGTCGCGCCGGCCGCGCCGTATGCCGGCGCCCAGACCTGGGGGAGCGATTTCCTCCCCGGCTGCCATCAGGGAACGCACGTCTTGCCCGGCGCCGAGCCGCTCCCGAATCTCAAGTCGCTCGCCCCCCAGCCGGCCATCCAGAGGCTCGAGCTCGACCTCCTCGCCCGGATCAACGCCGCCCACCTCCACAAGCGCGACGGCGACGGGGCGCTCGCGGCCCGACTGCGTTCGTTCCAGACCGCGTTCGGGATGCAGCGGGAGGCGCCGGAGGTGTTCGATTTCTCGGGAGAGACCGACGAGACCCTGCGTCTCTACGGCCTCGAGCGCGGCGCGACGCAGGGCTTCGGTTGGCAATGCCTCGTCGCCCGCCGGCTCGCCGAGCGCGGCGTCCGTTTCGTCGAGCTGATCGACGTCGGCTCGAGCAACAACTGGGACTCGCACGGCAACATGGCCGATCACGAGAAGCTCGCCCGAGCGATCGACCAGCCGATCGCCGGACTGATCACCGACCTCAAGCGCCGGGGGATGCTCGAGCGGACGCTCGTCGTCTGGACGAGCGAGTTCGGACGGACGCCCTTCCACCAGACGGCCGATCACCCCGGCCGCGAGCATCACAATCTCGTCTTCAGCTCGTGGATGGCCGGCGGGGGAATCCGCGGGGGAGTTGTCCACGGGAAATCGGACGAGCATGGCATTCTGCCGGTGGAGGGGGCTGTCCACACCCACGATCTCCACGCCACGATGCTTGCGGCCCTCGGCCTCGACCACGAGCGCCTCACCTTCCGCCACGCCGGCCGGGATTACCGGCTGACCGACGTCGCTGGCAGGGTGGTGCGAAACATCCTCGGCACCCCCCCAGCGTGAACCCGAAGCAGGTCCTTATGCCCTCCCCCGTCGTCGCCACCCTCGCCGATCTCGTCCGCATCGACAGCGTGAACCCGGAGTTCGGCGGACCCGGCGAAGGGGGCGTCGCCGACTATCTCGAAGCCCGTCTCCGCGACGCAGGGGTCCAGACGCGGCGCACGGAGGTTCTCCCCGGGCGCGACAACATCGTCGGGATCATCCCCGGCCGCGACCGCTCCCGGCAGGTCGTGCTCGAGGCCCACATGGACGTCGTCAGCATCGCCGGCATGACGATTCCCCCCTTCGCCCCCGTGATCGACGGCGGACGGATGTACGGGCGTGGCTCCTGCGACACGAAGGCCGGCCTCGCCGGGATGCTCCACGCCGTCCTCGACCTCCATCGATCCGGGATCGCCCCCCCGTGCGATGTCTGGCTCGCGGCGGTGATCGACGAGGAGTATCTGTTCCGGGGCGTGACTCGGCTGTGCGACGACCTCCCGGTGCGTGTTCCGGGCCCGGCATCGAGCGCGGCGATCGTGGCCGAGCCGACGGAGATGCGCGTCGTCGTGGCGACGAAGGGGGTGGTGCGGTGGGAGATCGCCTTCCATGGCCGGGCCGCCCACTCTTCGAAGCCCCACCTCGGCATCAACGCCATCAGCCACGCCGCCACGTTCATCCGCGCGGTCGACGCCCTCCATGCCGGCCTCGCCACGCATCTCCATCCCCTCCTCGGCCCAGCCACCGGCAACGTCGGCCTCATCGCCGGGGGGGTCCAGGTCAACTTCGTCCCCGACCGCTGCGCCCTCCAGATCGACCGCCGCCTCCTGCCGGGAGAACGCACGGCCGACGTCCTCGCCACCTACCAGGCGATCCTCGACCGAATGGCCGCCGATGATCCGTCGGTGCGGGCCGAGATGATCTCGCCGTTCCTCGTCGACGAGGCGCTCGAGACGCCGGCCGACGCCCGCGCGACGGCCCTCGCCTCGGCAGTGGCCGGGGAACTCGGCCTCGCGCCCGACCCGGTCGGCGTCCCCTACGGCAGCGACGCCAGCAAGCTCTCGCGCCACGGGCTCGACTGCATCGTCTTCGGCCCGGGGAGCATCGACCAAGCGCACGGCGCCGTCGAATATGTCGATATCAGTCAGGTCGAGCAGGCGGCGGAGTTTTACCGGGAGTTTTCCCGGCGCTACGAGTGACCCCAGGCTCTCATCCATGAGGGAGACCGTGACATGACCGACGTTTCGAGACGAGCCTTTTTGGCTACGACGGCCGCCAGCCTCGGCGCCGGATTGGCAGGGCCCGGGGTCCCAGCGGCCATCGCCGCTGACGATGACTTCACCGACTTGGTCGACGCCCATGTCCATGTCTGGACTCCCGACACGGCCGCCTGGACGCTGGCGCCAGGGTTCACGAAGGCCGATATGCAGCCGGCGAGCTTCACCGCCGAGGAGCTCCTGGCCACCTGCCGGCCCCATGGCGTGTCGCGGGTCGTCCTCATCCAGATGAGCTTCTACGGATTCGACAATTCCTACATGCTCGACTGCATCCATCGCCATCCGCCGGCCTTCGCCGGCGTGGCAATTGTCGATCACGACAAGCCAGGCGTCGCCGCCGAGATGCGGGCGCTCAAAGAGCGCGGCGTCCGCGGCTTCCGCCTCTACGCCAACCGGAAGAATGCCGCAGGCTGGGCCGACTCGGCCGGCATGCAGGCGATGTGGGAATGCGGGGCCGCGGAAAACCTCGCCATGTGCCTCCTCGCCGATCCCGACGCTCTTGCTCCGATCGCCGCACAGGTGGCGCGCTTTCCAAAGACGCCGGTCGTCATCGACCACTTCGCCCGGCTGGGGATGAAAGCGGGGCTCGACACCCCGGAGTCCAAGGCCGACATGGAGAGTCTCCTGAAGCTCGCCGATGCCCCCGAAGTGAACGTCAAGGTGTCGGCCTTCTATGCCCTCGGCGCGAAGAAGCCCCCCTATGACGACCTCGCACCTCTTGTTCGCCGTCTCCGTGACGCCTACGGCTCGAAGCGGCTGATGTGGGCCACCGACTGCCCCTACCAACTCGACCAGGGCCCGGCGGGCGAGTCGCATTCCTACGCGGCATCGCTCGAACTCGTCCGCGACCGGCTCGACTTCCTCTCGCGCGAGGAGCGTCTCGACATCCTCAGGAACACGGCGCGACGCGTGTTCTTCGACGGCGCAGCGTGATCGCCTCCGGCGGTTGACGTCAGGGCTTGAGGGGAAACTCCGCCACTCGCTCGGCCGTGGAGAGCTTCCAGACGACGACCCGGCCGTCCTGCGTGCCGGCGGCGACGAGATCGGCCGGCCCATTCACCGCCACGGAGATCAACCGCGCCGTGGTCCCGGGCGCATACTCGCGGACCTTCTCCGTGTCCTCGAGCCTGAAGAGATGGGCTTTCCCGTTGGCTGACGGCGCCGCGAAGAACTCGCCCGCCGCCACCAACTGAAACACCTCGCCACCGAGATGGGTGTCGCGGAGGTGGGCCGCTTCGGCGATCTTCCAGCGATCCCATTTCTGGGCGTCACTGACGGAAAGGATCTCTTCGCCGGAAGGATGGAAGATC
>JBIIQL010000321.1:0-4833 GCA_044342095.1 Pirellulales bacterium | reverse complement strand
AAACCGTGTCGGGTCCCTCCGAGAAGGCCGGGTCCGGCCCCACCCGGCCCACACGAGCCCTCGACCACCCCGCCCCCCCGTTTCCTCACCCGCCGCGTCAGACGGACACAAGAATGGCCAAGAAAACCTCCCCGACGCGGCGCAAAACCACCTCATCGAGCCCCTCGGGCGGCTCGAAAGCCCGGGGAGGCGGCTATCAACTGGTGATCGTCGAGAGCCCGGCCAAGGCAAAGACGATCGGCAAGTACCTCGGCCCTGGCTTCGTCGTCGAGGCGTCGATCGGCCACATCCGCGATCTCCCCAGCAAGGCCCCCAAGGGCTCGAAGCAGCCCGTCCCGGGCGTCGACCTCGACCACGACTTCAATCCCACCTACGAGATCGACGACGCCAAGAAGAAGAAGGTGGCCGAGCTCCGCAAGCTCGCCAAGGACGCCGCCGAAATCTGGTTCGCCACCGACTTGGATCGTGAGGGGGAGGCGATCGCCTGGCACCTCACGCAAGTCCTCGACGTCGATCCTCTCCGCGCCAAGCGAGTGACCTTCGACGCGATCACCAAGGCGGAGATCCAGCGGGCCTTCCAAAATCCCCGCGCCATCAACATGCCCCGGGTCGAGGCCCAGCAGGCCCGCCGGATCGTCGACCGGATCGTCGGATACCAGGTGTCGCCGATCCTTTGGAAGAAGGTCGCGGGGGGGCTCTCCGCCGGCCGCGTCCAGAGTGTCGCCACCCGGATCGTCGTCGAGCGGGAGCAGGAGATCCGGGCGTTCACCCCGGCCGAGTCGTGGGAGATCTCCGCCGGGCTCTCCTTCGACGTCAAGGCGGCGCCGGCCCTCCACGAGGCATGGACGGCCTTCATGGCCCGCCGCGACGAAAAGGGAAAGCCGCCGCTGGTGCGCGAACGCACCGCCTGGCTCGCCGATCACCGCTCGCTCGAGTGCGATCTCGTCGAGGTCGGGGGCAAGACCCTCGCGATCAAGGCGGAGAACACGTCGACCGAGGATCTTTCCGGCGCCGTCAGGGCGGCCGCCGAGGCCGCAGGGCTTCTCGACATCGAGGTCGTTCCCGAGACCGACGCCACCGCCAAGGGGCGCGGCAAGAACATCATCCGCCTCCAGGGGCGCCCCGACCCGCAGGCCCGCTACACGGTCGAATCGATCGACGTCACCCGGACGCGCTCCCGCCCCTATCCCCCCTTCATCACGAGCACGCTCCAGCAGGCCGCCAGCTCCCGGCTGGGGATGTCGACCGACCGCACGATGCGGATCGCCCAGCAGCTCTACGAAGGCATCGATCTCCCCGACGAGGGGCGGGTGGGCCTGATCACCTACATGCGAACCGACTCGACGAACCTCTCCCGCGAGGCGATCGAGATGGCGCGTCGCTACCTCGGCGAGCGGCACGGCGCGGCCTACGTGCCCGAAAAGCCCCGCACCTACTCGAGCTCCAACGAGAGCGCCCAGGAAGCCCACGAGGCGATCCGCCCCACCGACGCCTTCCGCGACCCCGACTCGATCGCCTCAGCCCTCCTCGACATGCGCGACGGCGAGCAACTGCTCAAGCTCTACCGGCTCATCTGGCAGAGCTTCGTCTCCTGCCAGGCGACCGATGCCGAGTGGGATTCGACGAGCGTCCGCATGCGCCGCAGCGACCGCGACACCGGGGCCGTCTTCAAGGCCAACGGCCGGGTGCTCCGCTTCGACGGCTTCTACTGCATCAGCGGCACGCCGAAGGACGACGGCGACCAGGTCCTCCCCGACTTCACCAAGGGGACGCAACTGGCCCCCTTCTCGATCGATCCCCGGCAGAAGTTCCAGTCGCCCCCGCCGCGGTACACCGAGGCGACGCTCGTCAAGAAGATGGAGGAGGAGGGGATCGGCCGCCCCTCGACCTACGCGAGCATCATCAACGTCATCGAGAACCGGGGCTACGTCGTCCAGCAGGATCGCCGCTTCCAGGCGACCGCGATCGGCGAGGCGGTGACCGGCTTTTTGAAGCGTGGCTTCCACGACCAATTCATCGAGATCGGCTACACCCGTGAGATCGAACGGGAGCTCGACCAGGTCGCGCAAGGGACGAAAAAGTGGACCGACATGCTCCACGAGTTCCACGACGAACTGTCGCCGAAGCTCGACGAGGCGATGGAGCAGGAACACGAGAAGGCGAAGGCCGATCCCTCCCCCTACGCCTGCCCCCAGTGCGGCCGCCGGCTCGAATACCGGCTCGGCGGGAAGGGGGAGTTTCTCTCCTGCTCGGGTTACAACGAGAAGATCGTCGACGAGCCGGTGGCTCCCCCGGCCGCCAAGGGGAAGAAGGCCCCGAAGCGGGCGGCGAAGCCGAAGACGCGCCCGGCCTGCAGCTTCGCGATGCCGGTCGACCGGCAGCGGCGCCCGCTCCTCCCGGAGCAGATCGATCTCCTCTCGCCGGCCGGCGTGCCGATGGTCAAGCGAACGGGCAGGTTCGGCGACTTCCTCGTCGAGGACAAGCCGCGGCCGGTGAAGCCGAAGGGGAAGAAGGCGCTCGAGGCCCCGGCCGAGCCCCCTCCCTTCATCCTCAACCTCGACAAGAAGGGGAACATCAAGTTTCCCTCGCCGCCGCCGCTGGTCACCGACATCGCCTGCCAGAAGTGCGGCGCGATGATGAATCTCCGTGACGGGAAGCGCGGTCCGTGGCTCGGTTGCCAGGCCTTTCCGAAGTGCCGCGGCCGGGAGACCTTCACGAAGCTCCCGGAGGCGCGGCAGAAGGAACTGACGAAGGCCCTCGCGATCCACCTCCAAGGGCGGACGACGCTGGCGCTGACGCGCCGCGACGGCTTCACGCCGGTGGCCGACGGCACCCCCATCGCCATGCTGACGATGGAGGGGGGCGTCGCCGAACTCCAGCCGTTCGCCGGCTGACGAGCCGCGCTGCTCACTCCTCGTCGTCGTCGTCCTGGTCGTCGTCGAAGGTCGACGGGAGGTCGTCGAGGGCCATCGCGTAGGCGGTGGCGTGGGAGCGGCAGTGGGAGATGCTCACGAGCACGCAGGCGATGCCGAGTTGTTCGGCGACGTCCGCCGCCCCACCGAAGAGCGTCGCCCGCGGGCGGCCCCCGGGGGCGTTGATCACCTCGATGTCGCGCCAGCTGATCCCCCGCCGCCAGCCGGTGCCGAGGGCCTTGAGGATCGCCTCCTTCGCCGCCCAGCGGCCGGCGAAGTGCTGGGTGGCCTGCTTGCGGCTGCGGCAGTATTCGATCTCGGCCGGGGTGTAGACGCGGCCGACGAAGAGCTCCCCGTGGCGCTCGATCATCTGCGCGATCCGCAGACATTCGGTGATGTCGGTGCCGATCCCGAGGACGTTCATCCCTTTCCTCCGGCCGGCTTGCCCGGCAGCCGGGAGAGGCCGCAGGCCCGTTTCGCCCTGGCGAGGACATCCCCCGCCTTCGCCCGGGCGCGTTCGGCCCCGCGGGCGAGGATCGCGTCGATCGTGCCCGGATCGGCGGCGAGCTCCGCCCGGCGACGGCGGGCATCGGCGAAGAAGTCGGCTGCCGCCGCCACGAGGGCCTTCTTGACGTCACCGTAGCCGAAGCCGCCACGCCGGTAGAGCGCGGCCATCGCGTCGCGGTCGGCCGCGGGGGCAAAGAGCGAGAACAGCTCGAAGAGGTGATCCCCCTCCGGCTCCTTGGGCTCTTCCATCGCACGCGAGTCGGTCGTGATCCGCATGACCTTCTTCTTCTGCGCCCCGGGATCCTCGAAGACCTCGATCGTGTTCTCGTAGCTCTTCGACATCTTCTGGCCGTCGGTGCCGGGAACCCGGGCCCCGGCCTCGACGAGCCTGGGCTTGGGGAGCGTGAACACCTCGCCGTAGAGATGGTTGAAGGTGCCGGCGAGGTCGCGGCAGACCTCGATATGCTGCACCTGATCCTCACCCACCGGGACGATCGTGGCGTCGTAGGCGAGGATGTCGGCGCTCATGAGGACGGGGTAGGTGAAGAGCCCGGCATCGGCCGCCATGCCGCGCGACTTCTTGTCTTTGAAGGCGTGGCAGCGTTCGAGGAGCCCCATCGGCGTCACCGTCATCAACAGCCAGGTCAGTTCGGTGACCTCCGGCACGTCCGACTGCACGAACAGCGCCGCATGCTCGGGATCGAGGCCGAGGGCCACCAGATCGAGGGCCGCGTCGCGGACGAATCCGCGGAGCCGCTCCGGCTCGCGGACGGTGGTCAGGGCATGGAGGTCGGCGATGAAGTAGTACGAATCCCCCGCCGTCTGCAGCTCGATGTACTGACGGATGGCGCCGAAATAATTGCCCCAGTGGAAGCGGCCAGTGGGCTGGATCCCGGAGAGCACCCGTGTCGGAGGCGTTGGGCGGGGAGGCACGGTCTTCGCGTCGTCGCTCATCAATTCGGCTTCCGGCTCAGGTGATGGGGGCGGGAATCAGTGGGGCGTTGGCGAGGAGGGTGCAGGCGCCGCGCCGGGGAGGCGGATCGTCCCGACGAGGTCCGCCACGCGCGTCACGCCCGCTTCGGCGAGGGCCGGCGGGAGGGCGTCGAGAAGCCTGATCGAGGAACGGGGCTCGGCGAAACTCGCCGTCCCGACCTGAACGGCGCTCGCTCCAGTGACGAGGAACTCCATCACGTCGTCGATCGTCATGATGCCCCCCACCCCGATGATCGGGGTGTCGACGGCTCGCCGCACCTGATGGACGCAGCGGAGGGCGATCGGCTTGATTGCCGGTCCCGACAAGCCCCCGACGACGTTGCCGAGGAGCGGCTTCCGCCGCCGCCAGTCGACCGCCATCCCCTGGCAGGTGTTGATCACCGTCAGGGCGTCGGCACCGCCATCCCTGGCCCCGCGTGCG
>JBIIQL010000320.1:0-4846 GCA_044342095.1 Pirellulales bacterium | reverse complement strand
AACTCGCCGAGGCGATGGACAAGGTCGGCAAGGACGGCGTGATCACGGTCGACGAGGGGAAGAGCCTCAAGACCGAGATCGAGTTCGTCGAGGGGATGCAGTTCGACCGCGGCTACCTCTCCCCCTACTTCGTCACCAACTCGCAGCAGATGCAGTGCGTCCTCGACGACTGCTACATCCTCGTCTTCGAGAAGAAGATCTCGAGCGTCAAGGACATCGTCCCGCTCCTCGAGGCCGTCGTGAACGCCGGCAAGCCGCTCCTCATCGTCTCCGAGGAAGTCGACGGCGAGGCCCTCGCCACGCTCGTCATCAACCGCCTCCGCGGCACCTTCCAGGTCTGTGCCGTCAAGGCACCGGGCTACGGTGATCGCCGCAAGGCGATGATGGAGGACATCGCGATCCTCACCGGCGCCACCGCCGTGTTCGAGAACCTCGGCATGAAGCTCGACGGCCTCGGCCTGGCCGAGCTCGGCCGTGCCAAGAAGGTGATCGTCGACAAGGACAACACGACGATCATCGAAGGCGCCGGCAAGACGAGCGAGATCAAGGCTCGGATCGAGCAGATCCGCCGCGAGATCGACGCCTCCACGAGCGACTACGACCGCGAGAAGCTCGAAGAGCGTCTTGCCAAGCTCTCCGGCGGCGTCGCCAAGCTCAACGTCGGTGCGGCCACCGAGAGCGAGATGAAGGAGAAGAAGGCCCGCGTCGAGGATGCCCTCCACGCCACCCGTGCCGCCGTCGCCGAGGGGATCCTCCCCGGTGGTGGCGTCGCGCTGCTGCGGGCCAGCTCCCAGGTGAAGCCGAAGGGGCTCTCCGAGGACGAGACGGTCGGCTTCAACATCGTCGTCCGGGCCTGCCGGGCTCCGGTGACGATGATCTCCTCCAACGCCGGCCAGGACGGCTCGATCGTCTGTGAGAAGGTGCTCTCCGGGAGCGGCAACTTCGGTTACAACGCCGCCACCAACGAGTACGAGGATCTGGTCAAGGCCGGCGTCATCGACCCGACGAAGGTGACGCGGACCGCCCTCCAGAATGCCACGAGCGTCTCGACGCTCCTCCTCACCAGCGACGCGCTGATCGCGGAGAAGCCGAAGGATTCGAAGGCCAAGTCCGGGGGCGGCGGCCACGGCGGCGACTACGACATGTATTGATCGGCCGCACGGCCCATCGATCACTGCCTGCTGTCGGGCGGAATGAAAAAGAGCCGGGGCGTCCTTCACGGACGCCCCGGTTTTTTTCTGCCTTTCGGCACGCTTCCGATCCAACCGTGCGTCCGTCGACAGCCGCACAGCCAGGCTGCGCCGGACGGCCGATCAGGCCCGCTTCTCGAGGAAGGCGAGGAACTCGGCCGTGGTAGCGCCGGGGAATCCGGTGAACGGACCGACGACGTCACAGTGGAGCAGTCCGACGTTGCGGAGCCGGCTGAAGATCTCCATGAACGACTCCGGCGTCCACGTCGAGCAGTGGACGTCGAGGTAGTGCTTCTCGTTCCAGACGAAGTTCGCGTAGTTCACGGCGTCCTTGTCGGTGTAGTGCCGATGGATGTCCTCGAAGCGGGGCATCTCTCCCTCCACGAGTGGTTCTCCACGGTGAAGGAACGACTGCGAGAGGAAATCCATGACTTGCGTCGGCGTCGGCAACGCGGGCTTCTCGATCGACCACCCGACCACCTGCCCGAAGGTGGTGTTTTGCCGGTAGTAATCCATCGATTGGGTGCGCATCGGCAGCATGATCGCCACCCGGCCCCCCACTTCGACGCACTCGAGGATCTCGTTGAGCCATCCCAGGGGATTGGGGACGTGCTCCATGACATGCGAGGCGACGGCGTAGGCGAACTTCCGCCCCCCCACACACTTGGACAGCCGCTTCCCCGGAACCCACACCGCATCGATGCGAGGCACATCCCGGCCTGTCGCGCCGGGGTTGTCAGCGGCCTTTCGCTGGATCTCGTCGTTGTCGATGCAGTCGACGTAGAAGACGTCGTACTTCGCCCGGTCGACCATCGGATTGAAGTAAGGGGCGATCTCCAGCCCACGGAGGTGGGAGGGGAGATGGCTCATCACGAAGGCCCTGCGGGCATCCGGACCGGAAAGCGGCGTGGCGGCGTCGATGACGGAAGGCGTCGTCGACTCCGGAAGCGTGACGGTCAACACGGTGGATCTCCTCGAAGGGGCGGTGGAGCGGATTGGAAAGGGCGTGTCAGGCCGCGCGGGTGCCGGAGGCATCGTCGCCGACCGGGTCGCGGTGAGGAGGCAACGAGATCGTCGGCGTTCCCCGCTCCTCCTCGAGCCAGGCGGCGACGCGGCCGGTGGAGCGGAGCCAGTCGACGGTGCGGGCGAGGCCATCGGCGAGCGACGTCGCCGCCCGGTAGCCGACCGCCTCGGCGGCCCGCTCCACCGACATCACCCGGCGGGTGTACCCGACCGGCTTGTCGGCCAGAAACGTCGGGCGGAGCCCGGGGCCGGCCGCATGGGCCACCGCCTCGGCGATCTCGCCAATCGAGGTCTCGCGTCCGGAGCCGAGATTGAACGACTCCCCGCCGAACGGGGACACTTCGAGGGCGATCGCGGCAATCCCCTCCGCGACGTCGCCGACGTAGACGAAGTCGCGGGTCGCAGATCCGTCCCCCCAGACCTCGAAGGTCGTCTGCCCACGCTCGACGGCAAGGAGCGCCTTGCGAACGAGCGCCGCCACGACATGCCCGCGGTCGGTGTCGAAGGCATCGCCGGGACCGTAGAGATTCGAGGGGATGACCGTGACCGTGTCGCGCCCCGCCATCCCGCAGATCGCATCGGCGGCGATCGACGAGGCGAGCTTGGCGTAGCCGTAGCTCCCCGTGTCGCCCGAGGGCACCCCTTCCAACAGCGCCGCTTCCCGGAGGGGGAGCGTGGCTGAGCCGGAATAGGCACAGGGAGTGCCGGCGAGGACGACGCGGCGGGCCCGGCCGCGGCAGGCGGCGCGGATGACGTTGAGGCCGAGCTGGAAATTATCGTGGAACGCACGCCCCGCGCAGCTCCGCAGGTAGCCAACCCCGCCGACATCCGCGGCCAAATGGACGATCGTGTCGGCATCGGCGAGGAGGCGCTCGGCCACCTCGGGATCGCGGAGGTCGCCGTCGCGGCGCCCCAGCGCCCTCACCTCGACACCGCGCGTCCGGAGGCTCGTGACGACATGCGACCCGAGGAACCCCCGGGCGCCGGTGACGTGGATCTGCATCGCATCCCCCTCTGGAGTCTTCCGAAGTTTCAGGCCGCCCGAGCGGCTCCCGTGAGCACCGAGTGGTAGACCCGCTCGTAGGCCGCCTGCGTCATGTCGAGGGAATAGGACGCCCGGGCGGCATCACGGTGGCTCTGCGCGTCGGGGTGGAACTTCTCCTCGGCCCGGACACATTCCTTGATCGTCTTGGCAAAGGCCTCGGCGTCGCCGACATCGATGGCGATGCTCGAGAAGGCCGTCTGCTTCTCCATGCGGTAGACGAACATCGACTTCGCCCGCGACGTGATCACCGGCCGGTCATAGGAGAGGGCGTCGGCGAGCACCGCCGACCCCGACTGGCCGACCTCGTCGTACGGAAGGACGAACACGTCGGCCTGCGAGAGGACGGCCCCCTGTTCAGCCGGATCGCCGAGGAAACCGGTGAAGATGATCCGCGACTGGAGCCCCCAGACGTCGGCCTGCTGGATGAGATCCATCCAGTAGTCGTTGCCGGTCTTGTCCTTGGGATGGATGCCGCCGGCGACGACGAGCTTGAACGACTCTGGCAGGTGCTTGAAGGCGCTGAGGAGGTGGCCGTGCCCCTTGTAGCGGCTCACGAAGCCCGGCATCATCACCCACGTATCCCGCGGATGCTTCACGAACGCGGGGGTGACGTGGTCGCTCGCTACCCGCTCGATCGGGATCGGCACCACGGTCACCCGCTTTTTGAGCTTCGGGAAGGTCTCCACGAAGTATTTGTGGGTGTCCTTGCTGTGGAGGACGATCGCGTCGGCGCGGTGGAGCGCGGCGCTGATGTGCCGATTGCGGAGCCGGTGGAAGACCCCTTCGACGAACTGCGAGGTCGGCCGGTTGCGCTGGTTGCGCGTCATGCTCTTGAGCCAGGTGTGGAGGCTCACGACCAACGGCTTGTCGAGCCGGCGGCAGACGTCGGCAAACCGCTGGTTCGACGGGCCGATCCGGCGGGCAAAGAAGCAGAACTCGTGCTGGATGTGGACGAGATCGGCCCGGGAGCGGTTCACACGGCCGATGAGATCGGTGAAGTAGCGGTTCATCTCACCGGCCGAGATCCGCCGATCGCCGTCGATGAAGTTCTGCATGTCGAAGGGAAGGACATCGGCAAACCGCTCGAGCCCGACCGCGAGCCGTTTCGCATACTCGGCATTCCCACACTGCTGATCCCACGGGGTCATCAGGGCGACGGCCAACCGCGGAGACCGGGGACGGGCCGGAAGCGTCTCGGGCGCCGCAGCCGCCGGGGCGCGGCGATTCGTCGCATCCGCATCGATCAGGGCCGTGTCGCCGACTGCCATGGGCTCTCCCTTCCTACGATTCGTCCCCCGAAGCCTGCGGCAAGCCGGGCACCCGGGCGCGACCGGCCCGGAAACCGACGGGGCGGGGCGGGGGAAACAGAGCGGGAAGGTAGCAAGTGGCCCAGGTCCCCCAAAGGGCAGTTTCAGGGCCGACAAGCGGGATAAGCTGCGTCGTTTACGCCCCGGACCGCTCCGTGCGGCGTCCCGGCGGGGGCGCGATCCCCTCCAGTGGCACGAAGCCGTCATGCCCGGGGGGAATCCCCGCCGGGGGGGCACACGACGGGGCGAGGACCCGGCCGACGAGCGATCGCACCATCCAT
>JBIIQL010000319.1:0-4866 GCA_044342095.1 Pirellulales bacterium | reverse complement strand
TGCTCCGGCTCGTCGAGGCGGATCACCTCGATCGTGGTGCACATCAGCCGCAACGCCTCGGTGTAGTCGCCGACGTGCTGATGCTGCGGATGGAGAGGACGCTCCGAGCCGATGCCGGTGCGGATGATGACCTTCGGTTGATAGGCTCCCCCGGACATCACGGCGAACTTGTCGAGGTGATTGACGATCTGGTTGATCGCCAGGAGGAGGAAGTTCCAGCGGGGGAAGATCGAGACGGGGATCTGACCGGCGACCGCGAGGCCGTTGGTCATCCCCATCTGCAGATCCTCGTTGACCGGGAGCTCGAGGAGTTGGTGTTTCGGGACGTCGAGGAGGGTGTTGGACATCGCCGTCCCCGGGTGGGCCACGGCCTGTCCGAGGAACAGCACCCGCTCGTCCCGGGCGAGCATGTTCATCGACCGTTTCAGTTCGTCGAAATAGGCGCCCATGTCAGAATTGAACCCTCTTGCCGGCCCCGGCGTGCGGATATTTGGATTGGTAGCTGTAGTACGTCACGTTCGGGTCGTTGCCCCCCTCGTGACTGAGGGTCTTCGTGTTCCAGGTTTCGCGGGTGTCGGTGCAGACGCTCTTCGCGTTGTCCTCCACGATCCAGTGGACCGGAAGATCCCATTGCCGGCAGTACTTCATGCATTCGTGGGCCGAGCCGGTCTCCGCCGTCATCTCCCCCATGAAGCAGTGGACGCGGTTGCGTCCCCCCGCCCGGCGGATCGCCAGGCCGATCCCCACGGCGATCGGGAGCACGCCGGTGACGATCGCCGAGGAGAGGACGCGGTATTCCGGGAAGCAGAGCGAGATCGAGCGGCCGGCCATGATCTCCGCCTTGAGGCGATCCTGCGGCACCCCCTTGAGCAGGCACTGGTAATGGCTCCGCCACGAGCAGAGGACCCAGTCGTCGGGCTCGACGGCGCGGAAGATGCGAATGATCTCCTCTTCGTTGCCGCTGTAGAGATGGACCGGGGCCCGGATCCGCGCCTCGTTGAACTCGCGGGCGATGTCGTCCTCGAAGGCGATCAGATCCTGAGGCGAGAGCGCCGGCAGGGGGGCGCGAAGCGGAGTCATGAATGGTCCTCGGAGTCTTCCTCGGTGTGAAACGGCGTCGGCTTGCCGAGCCCATCCATCTCGCGGAATCCGGCGAGGGGGCGGCCCCGGTTGTCGGCGTCGGCCTGGGAGTAGTCGGGCTCGGGATCGTAAAAGATCACCCGGCTGCCGCTGCTGTCGAACGCGAACGGGACATGAAGGAGCGTGTGGAGCGCCTCCCGCACCTGCCGTTGACGTTCGGGGGGGACGAAGAGGAGCATGAATCCCCCCCCGCCGGCCCCGGTGATCTTGCCACCGATCGCGCCGGCGTTCCGGGCGGCCTCGTACATGCCGTCGATCGGCCGGCTGGAGACGAGGGGGCTGAGCGACCGCTTGGTGAGCCACGACGCGTGGAGGAGGTTGCCGAGCCGGTCGAGGGGGCCCGGGCCGCAAACGATGTCGATCGCCTCGTCGACCATGCCGCGGATCCGTCGCAACTGCTCCGTGCGGCTGTCGAGCGAGGGCACGTAGCTCTCCGCCACGTCGGCCGCGGTCCGCTTGATGCCGGTGTAGAAGAGCATCAAAGAGGAGGAGAGCTCTTCGAGCCGCGCCGGGGGAAGGATGATCGGCCGAACCGTGATCTCCCCTGAGCTCGAGAAGAGGATGTGGTTGAAGCCGCCGTGGGCCGCACAGACCTGATCCTGCGATCCAACCGTCTCGCCGAGGACATCCTGCTCGATGTGGATGCTCTCGTCGGTGAGCCTTCCGCTGCCGACCATCCTCCCCTCGAAGGCATGGAGGGCCATGAGGAGGCCGACGGTGAAAGCCGAACTCGATCCCATCCCGCTCCGCGCCGGGAGGTCGCCGTCGTGATGGATCTCGACGCCCCGGTCGATCCGCAGGAACCGCAACACCTCCCGGGCGGCGGGGTGCTTGATCTCGTCGATCGTGCTGCAGGTTTCGTTGCGCGAATAGACGACGCGGAGCCGGTGTTCGAAGAACGGCGGCAGGCCCCGGCAGGTGATGTAGCAGTATTTGTTGATCGTCGTGGCGAGGACCGCGCCGCCATGCTGGCGGTACCACGCCGGGTAGTCTGTTCCGCCACCGAAGAACGAGATCCGGAAGGGGGTGCGAGTGATGATCATGCGGAGATCGTGATCGGGCGTCGAACCGGGGGGCGGTCAGCCGGGGTGCCGCTCCAGGAACGCCCGGTAGGTGATGGCCAGCGCCTCCCGGAAGGTCGTCGCCCCCTGCCACCCCAAGCCGGCCAACACCGAGGAGTCGAGGAGCTTACGGGGGGTGCCGTCCGGCCGTGCGGTGTCGAAGCGGAGCTCCCCATCGTACCCCACGACTTCGGCGATGGCAGTGGCGGCCTCCCGGATGGTCAATTCCGTGCCGCCGCCGAGATTGAGAGGGTCCTCGGCGTCGTAGCGGGCCATCGCCACGAGGCAGGCTTCGGCGAGATCGTCGGCGAAGAGGAACTCCCGCCTTGGCGTCCCTGTCCCCCACAGCTCGATGCCCCGATCGCCGGCCACCTTCGCGGCGTGCATCCGCTGGATCAGGGAGGGGATGACGTGGGAGTTGATGCCGTCGAATTTCGAGGAGGGGCCGAAGACGTCGGCCGGGATGCCGACGATGAACGGGGCGCCGTGCTGCCGCCGCAGCGCCCGGCAGAGTTGCATTCCGGCGAGCTTCGCCGTCGCGTAGGCCTCGCTCGTCGGTTCGAGGGGCCCGGTGCCGAGATCGGCCACCCGCATCGGCTGCGCACACTCCTTGGGGTAGCAGCAGGAGCTTGCCAGATAGAGCAGCTTCCGCACTCCCTGTCGGGCGGCAGCAGCGCAGAGATGGCTGGCGGTGAGGAGATTGTCGAGCATGAGATCGGCCGGCTGTCGCCGGTTGGCCTCGATGCCCCCCGACTTTCCGGCGGCGATGATGACGTACTCGGGCTCATGGCTGGCGAAGAACCGGCCGACCGCGGCGGCATCGGTGAGGTTGCATTCGTCTTCGCCGGGAGCGAGCACCGTGCCGTGGCCATGTCTGGCCAGCGCCGCCACGATCGCCCTGCCGATGAGCGTGTCGCCACCGGCGACGAAGACGCGTGCGCTTGTGTCCATGAGTTCGGATTTCGTGGCTGGCCGGTCAGGCCGTGCGGAAGGGAGGGATGGTCCGGAAGAAATCGGAGGCCTCGCGATACGACTCCGGCGTCCCGATGTCGAGAAACCTCCCCTTGGAGGGAAAGGCTCGCAAGCCCCGCCCGATCCAGGCGGGGAAAACCTCCCGCTCGAGCGACACCGGCCGCCCCGTCGGGATCGCCAAGACAAGCTCGCGGGGGAGGGCGTAGATCCCGGCGTTGATCCAGCCGGCTCCGGGCGAATCCCCCTTCTCCCGGAACGAGTCGATCCGGCCGTCGGGGCCGTGCTCGACCCTCCCGAAGCGAGACGTGTCGGCCTGCTGCGAGAGCACGAGGGCCGGGGAACGGCCGCGGATGGCGTCGGCGAGAAAGGCCGTCAGGTCGACCTCGCAGTACGAATCGCCGTTGAGGACGAGGAGGGTCGAAGAGGCCAGGGTATCGGCGGCCAGCCGCAAACCGCCGCCGGTGCCGAGCGCCGTCGTCTCGTGGGAATAGCCGATCCGCATTCCATGGAAATCGTCACCGAAGGCCTCGTCGATCTGCGCCGCGAGATAGCCGGTGCTGAAAACCGCTCTCCGGGCACCGGCAGCGACCAGTTGATCGAGGAGGAAGGCGAGGAACGGGCGGCCGTTGACCTCCGCCAGCCCCTTCGGCCGGTCGCTGACGACCGACTTCAGACGCGAACCGACCCCCCCGGCGAGGATCACGGCGGTGACGTCGCTCCACGGATCGAGGGGGGCGGTGGTCGGCATGGGCTTGAGGGGAAGAGCGGCGGGTCAGACGTTGCCGTACTGGTTCTTGCGGATCATCTTGTAGCCCTTGAGGAGCTCGCGGATCCCGTCGTCGAGCGAACGGCGCGCCTGGAAGCCGGCCTCGCGGAGACGCTGGTTGGAGACGATGTAATTGCGCTTGTCCGGATCACTCCCCACTTCCGAGAAGTGGAGATAGAAATGGGGGACGTGCTCCTTCACCTTGAGGGCCAATTCCTCCTTCGAGAGATTGGCGTCGTCGAG
Organism: Pirellulales bacterium; assembly: GCA_044342095.1. Taxonomy (GTDB): domain Bacteria; phylum Planctomycetota; class Planctomycetia; order Pirellulales; family UBA1268; genus QWOP01. The sequence goes on along the minus strand of JBIIQL010000319.1, from coordinate 684 downwards.
GCCGGCGTTGTACGGCCGCCCGACCATCGCCGTGCGGTGCTCCAGGCAGTGCACGAAGCAGTCAGCGACGTCGCGGATGTGGATGTAGTTGCGCTTGAAATCCTTTTCGAAGATCACGATGTAGCCGTCGGTGATCGCCGCGTGGACGAAGTGGTTGACGAGGAGATCGAGCCGCATCCGCGGCGACAGGCCGAACACGGTGGCCAGCCGCAGCGTGATCGCGTTCGGACTCGAGAGCACCTCGTGCTCGGCGTCGACCTTCGTGCGGCCGTAGAGCGAGATCGGCTCGAGGGGTGTTTCCTCGGTGCAGTGCTGGGCCCCCGACTTCGTGCCGTAGCCGCTGTTGGTCGTCGGATAGACGATCAATTGCTGGGCGCTCCGCATCCGGTTGATATCGCGGATCGCCTCGAAGTTGACCGCCGTGGCGGCGTGGGGATCACGATCGCACAGCGGCGCACCGACGAGCGCGGCGAGCGGAATGATCACGTCGTGATCGGCGACCACCTTCCGCATCAGGGTGGTGTCGCGGACGTCGCCGCGGATGATCTCGAGCGCGGGGTTGGCGCAGAGATGGAGGAGGGTGGCCTGACCGAACATGAAGCTGTCGACCACCGTCACTCGATGGCCGGCGGCGAGGAGCCGCTCGCAGAGGATCGAACCGAGATAGCCGGCTCCGCCGGTGAC
>JBIIQL010000318.1:0-4871 GCA_044342095.1 Pirellulales bacterium | reverse complement strand
GTCCCTTACCGCTACGAGGAGGCCCCCGGGCCATGGCGGAGCTGGCTCCCGATGCTCTTCCTCACCGGTCTGTTCGCCATTCTGTTCTTCACGATGATGAAACGTCTCGGGGGGGCTGGGAGCCCGATGGCGTTCGGCCGCAGCCGCGGCAAGCAGTACGCCCAGGAGGATCTGGGGATCACCTTCGACGACGTGGCCGGGATCGACGAGGCGGTGGAAGAGCTCCGCGAAGTCGTCGAGTTCCTCCGCAATCCAGAGAAATACCAGGTCCTCGGCGGGCACATCCCCAAGGGGGTGCTCCTCGTCGGCCCCCCGGGCACCGGTAAGACTCTCCTCGCCAAGGCGATCGCGGGGGAGGCGGGGGTCCCCTTCTTCGGCCTCTCCGGCAGTGACTTTGTGGAGATGTTCGTCGGCGTCGGGGCGGCCCGCGTCCGCGACATGTTTCAACAGGCCGAGGCGAAGGCCCCTTGCATCATCTTCATCGACGAACTCGACGCCCTCGGCAAGACCCGCGGCACGAGCGTCGTCGGCGGCCATGACGAGCGCGAGCAGACGCTCAACGCCCTGCTCGTGGAGATGGACGGCTTCGGAAGCAACAGTGGCGTGATCGTGATGGCGGCGACGAACCGTCCGGAGACGCTCGACCCGGCCCTCCTTCGGCCAGGGCGCTTCGACCGCCACGTGCTCGTCGACCGCCCCGACGTCCGCGGCCGGGAGGCGATCCTCAAGGTCCACGTCGCCGACGTGAAGCTCAATCCCTCGGTCAATCTCGAACAGGTGGCCCGGATCACCTCCGGCTTCTGCGGCGCCGACTTGGCCAATCTCGTCAACGAGGCGGCCCTCCTCGCAGCCCGCAACAACAAGACCTCCGTCGGGATGGAGGAGTTCAACGAGGGGGTCGAGCGGGTGACGGCGGGGCTCGAGAAGAAGAAGCGCGTGCTCCACGAGGACGAGAAGCGCCGGGTCGCCTACCACGAGGCGGCCCACGCCCTCGTGGCCTACTCGCTCCCCAACACCGATCCGGTCCACAAAGTCTCGATCATTCCCCGCGGCCTCGCCGCCCTCGGCTACACCATGCAGCGGTCCGAGGACGACCGCTACCTCCTCACGCAGAGCGAACTCGAGAGCCGCATCCAAGTGCTCCTCGGAGGCACGATCGCCGAGGAGATGGTCTACGCCGACGTCTCGACCGGGGCCCAGAACGACCTCGAGCGTGCCAGCGAGATCGCCCGGGCGATGGTCATGGAATACGGCATGAGCCGGATGGGACGGGTGAACTTCCGCGAGAGCAATCGTTCGCCGTTCCTCGCCGGCGGTGGCGGCGATCTTCCGGCGGCCCGCTCGCACAGCGAGGAAACGGCCCGCGAGATCGATCAGGAGGTACGGCGGATCATCGATCAGTCGATCGAGAAAGTGCGGCGGGTGCTCGAATCACGGCGGGGGGCCCTCGAAGCGATCACCCGGCAACTGATCGAGACGGAGGTGATCGACGGCAGCCAACTGCGGGACCTCGTCGAGGCCTCCGTCGATACCCCCCTCATCGTGCCCGGCACCGACTCGGAGCGTCGTCCCGGCAGGATCGACGCCGGCCGGATCGACCCCGAAACGGCCGGCTCCGGCCCCGGGGAATCGGCCAAGGGCTGACGGGCCACCGCTGACAGGGAGGGCTCCCTTCCGCCACGATCGTCATGGTCCGCACCCGGAAGGGGCCGCTGCACTCTGCAACGCCCTTTGGCCGATGGACTCTCCGGCGGGACGGTGGTCGGGCGGGGCAGGTGCTCCCCGGCAAACACCCGCCGTCGGAAGGCGGCCCGCCGGAGTGCCGCCCGAGCGATCCCGGAACGGCATCATGTGGAAGAGTGTGTTTCTCGCGACCGGCGTGTTTGCCTGTCTGGTCGGCGCTGAGTTGCTCGTCATCGATTCGGCGGCGGTGAAGCCGATCAACGGCGGCGGACAGGCTCGCGAGATCACGGCCCCCGATTGGGCCCCTTGGGCGTTGATTTCCGCCGGGGCGATCACGCTCCTCCACTTCGGCACCGGAGGCGGGGCAAGCGTGGGAAAGGCTGGAAGCCTTCCAAAGCCGAACGTCGGCAAATACCAACTCGACTGACTCGCGCGACCGTTGAAGCGATCATCCGTTGAATCGGGAACCGGGGTTCGCGGCGGGGCTATCCCCAGGCCCGGCCCCGTCCGTGTCACGGCGTCGGATCTTCGTCGCCGATCTCGGCGATGATCCGCGTCATCGTGTTGGGATGGACGCCGAGAAGCTTTGCGGCCCGCGACTTGTGGCCGCGGGTCATTTCGAGCGCCTGCTTGACGGCGCATTTCCGCAGCATGTTGAGATCGACAAACGGCAGTTTGCCGTCGGCCGTGAGGGTCAATTCGTCCGGATCCTCGACGACGGCCGCCGCCACCACCACCGGCCTTGAGCGCGGGGGGAGTTGTGGCTCCATCTGGAGGACATACGCCTGCTCGATGACGTGCGAGAGTTGGCGGACGTTTCCCGGCCAATCGAAAGCGGAAAACTCCTCGATCGTCTCCGGCGAAGGCTGCCAGCGCTCCATCCGGTAGCTGCGGGCGTACTGATCGGCGAAGAAGTCGATGAACGCCGGGATGTCCTCGGGGCGCTCGCGCAGCGGAGGGATCCGCAGTTCGATCATGTTGAGACGGAAGTAGAGATCCTCGCGAAAGGTTCCCTTCATCACCTCGGCCTGGAGATCGCGGTTGGTGGCGGCGACGACTTGGACGTCGATCGGCACAGGCTGGGTCGCACCGACGGGATGCACTTCGCGCTGCTGGAGCACGCGGAGGAGCTTCGTTTGCAGCTCCGCCGGCATCTCGCCGATCTCGTCGAGGAACACCACGCCCCCCTCGGCAGCCCGGAAAATACCGACGGCTTTGCCATCAGCGCCGGTGAAGGCCCCCTTTTCGTGTCCGAACAACTGGCTCTCGGCCAACGTCGACGACAGGGCTCCACAGTTGACCGGCACGAACGGCTTCGAGGCCCGCGGCCCGCTGCGATGGAGGAGGCGGGCGAGGATCTCCTTGCCACAGCCGGTCTCGCCGAGGATCAGGACCGTGCAGCCAACCTCGGCCGCGCGCTCGATTGATCGGGCCACGCGTGCCATTGCCGGATTGGTTCCGAGCACCCACTCGGGCTTGTCCGGGGCGTCATCCCCGCCGGCAGTGCCCCGAGCGGAGCTCGCTTTCCCAGCCCCGCCCTTTTTGACCGACGGCGTCGCCTTTCCAGCGGCAAGCATCACCGGATCGGCGGTCGACGCGCCGGCGTCGAGCCCATCGGAGACGGGTGTGTTTGCTTGTCGGGGCTTGTAGTCCATGCGTCTGCACTGCCGGGATGAGACCGGCAGCCCAACCCCATCCCACGGAGCCTTGCCGAGCCCGTGGAGTCCTTGAGGATTCTGATCAATTGGACCCGCTCAGGCGCCGATACGCAAGGTTTCCTCTCCCCCGATACGCGCCGATCGCCGCCAAACCCGTGCGAACCGGCAGTTCGGGGGAGATTTCCGGTTCCCCCACGCTTCGCCCCCCACCGCCGGGAGCCCCAGCCACCCCGAAGGCGGGATGCCGCCCTTGCTACTGCGGCGCGGCGGAGAAGAAGAGGAGATGCTGCCAGGGGAGCCGGTCGAACTCGCTGGCCACGCGGAAGCCGGCCGGCTCGAGCTCCGAGCGGACCTGGGCCTTGGTCATCTTGTGGAGCGGCTTGATCGGCACGGCCGGGTCCTCTCCGCGAAACTCGACGAGCACCAGTTTCCCGTCGTCCGAGAGGCTCTCGCGGATCCGCGCGAGCATCGCTTCGGGGTGGGAAAACTCGTGATAGACGTCGACACAGAGAACGAGATCGATCTCCCCGACGGGAAGGCGGGGATCGATCGGCGAGCCGAGCACGAGGCGGATGTTTTCGAGCCCTTCCTGCGCCGCCCGGCGGGAGAGCATGCGGAGCATCTCTGGTTGGATGTCGACGGCATAGACGAGCCCCTCCGGGCCCACCATCCGCGCCAGTTCGAGCGTGTAGAAGCCATTGCCGGCCCCCATGTCGCAGACGGTTTGGCCAGGCTCGACGCCGAGGGCCTCGAGCATCATCCGGCAATCCTCCTCGCGCTGCCGGCTCTCGCGCACCAGCCACGGGGCACCGGTGTAGTGCATCGTCTGGGCGATCTCGCGCCCCATGTGGAAAGGGGGTGCGGGGGGAATGCGCAGATTTCGGTTGAGCTTCATGTCGATCGGCAACGGTCGCACCCGTGACGCCGGCCGCCTGACGCGTCCCTTTGCTCGATCCCCTTCCGGCTGATCCTCCCCCTCGGACGGCTCGTCGGCGCCGGTCAAATCCCCTTCGTCGTCCATCGGCTCCCCGAGGTCGGCGGCGTCGAAGGGATCCTCCTCGATCGGATCGGTGGCGGCCGGAGACTCCTCCACCGTCGGCCCGGGCGTCTGCCAAGCGGACGCCGAGAGCGTCGACAGGCAAACAAACAAAGCGACAGCTCCGAGACGGAGCCCTGCCGAAGGGGCGAGAACACGGCGGCGGAGGCGGAAGCGTGCCATGCCTGGCAGTATACGGCCCCGCGTGGGAAAGAGGCCCCTCGCCGTCAGGCCGCCCGCGAGAATCCGGCGGCTCCGTTGAAGGCTCCGTCGGGAAAGCTGGCGATCGTGATCCCCTGCCGCTCGGCGAACGCCATCAGGGCGGGGGCATCGACGAGGATCGTTTTCTCCGCCTCGATCGCCAGCACACGGGCCCCGGCGGCCCCGAGGGACTCGAGCGTCCCGATTCCCACCGTCGGCATGTCGAAGCGGAGATCCTGCTGCGGCTTGGCGACCTTCACCACGACGAGGCCACCGGAGGGGCAGAGCCGGCC
>JBIIQL010000317.1:0-4872 GCA_044342095.1 Pirellulales bacterium | reverse complement strand
GACAGGCCGCCCTGGCACTTCATTCATGGTGAGAAACCGTCATCCGGCAGCGGGTTGCCGGCGGAGATCGATCACTTCTTGGCGACGGCGAACCGCTTCCCGATCGCGTCCCAGTCGACGACGTTATAGAAGGCGTTGACGTAGTCGACGCGGCGGTTCTGGTAAAGCAGGTAATAGGCGTGCTCCCAGACATCGAGCCCGAGGAGCGGCGTGTTGCCGTGCATCACGGGGCTGTCCTGGTTGGCCGTGCTCTCGATGAGGAGCTTCCCCTTGGGGTCGACCGAGAGCCAAGCCCAGCCGCTGCCGAAGCGGCCGAGGGATGCCTTCGTGAACTCCTCCTTGAACTTGTCGAAGCCGCCGAAGACGCTCCGCACCGCTTCGCCGAGGTGGCCGGCCGGTTCGCCACCCTTCCCCTTGCCGAGCGATTCCCAGAACAGGCTGTGGTTGGCGTGACCGCCACCGTTGTTGCGAACGGCGGTCCGAACGGCCTCGGGCACCTTCTCGAGATCGGCGATCAGCTTGTCGATCGGGAGATCGGCGAGCGGATTCCCCTCGAGAGCCTTGTTGAGGTTCGTGACGTAGGTGGCGTGGTGCTTGCCGTGATGGATCTCCATCGTGCGGGCATCGATGGAGGGCTCGAGGGCGTCGAAGGCATAGGGGAGCGGGGGCAGCACGTAGGCCATGGAGAGGCTCCGAAAGGATTGTTTCGAGGTTCGTCGGAAGGGAGGGAGCGACCTCACCGGGGCCATCCCGGCAAACGCCCCAACCTCGACGCCGGCATCGTAGCCGACCCCTGGAAAGCGGGCAAATGCTGCGGCGAGCCCGGGGAGTCTGGTTGTGACGGCGCCGACCGGTGGTGACGACCGTGGCGATGGTGCCGTCGATACGAGTGCGGGGGGGCCGAGGGGCGGCTCGTGAATCCGATCTCCCTCCGCTGCCGAACAGAATCCGGTCGCGTTGCTCGTGAGGATGGCAGGATGCCCCCTCAACGCGTCCCCGGGGGAGCCGCTCCCGGGCGTCATGGATGGCTCCAGAACCTCAAACCATGTCCGTGCAAACCGCCTCCGCCGGCACGCCCCGTCGTCGACTCTTTCCCTGGACACGCTCCGCCACCGCCAAGGCTCCCAAGGCCGACGCGGCCACCAAGGCCCCGGCCGCCGGCAAGCCGACCGCCACACCGGCCGCCAAGCCGAAGCGTGCCCGCGAGCCGAGGCGACCGTTCGACTACTCCCCGGAGGCCCGCCCCGAGCAACAGGGGGCGCTGGCGACGATCCTCCCGACGCGTGCGTCGCGCCTGGGATTGGCGCTTGCCGGAATCGTTGTCGTGACGGCGACGACGCTCGTCCTCGGCGGCTGGCCGGCGGCGATCGAGGCGATCAGCCGGTTTGCCGGAACGCGCTTTGCCCGCACGGTGGCGGTGCTCAGGGAGCTGGTCGATCTCCGCGGCCTCGTCCTCGGCGGCTGGCTCGCGCAGATGTTCCTCCTCGCCGCTGCGAGCGTGGCGCTCTCGATCCGCGGGATCCGCCGCCACCGCAAGGATGGCCGCCAGGGGCGGTCGCGGGGCTGGCTGGCGATAGCGCTGGTGCTCTTCACCGCGTCGCTTGCGGGGACGCTGCCGATCGGGAAGCTCGTGTCGACGTTCCTCGTCGAGGCGACCGGCCGCTCGTTCGGCCCCGAGGGTTTTGGCTGGTGGGGAGCAATCGCGGGGATCGTCACGGGGATCGTCACGCTCTGGATCCTCCTTCCCCTCCACCAGCGGCTCGTTCCCGGCTTCTGGTTGCTCCTCGGCCTGACCGGCTGGTCGGCGGCGATGGCCGTGCCCTGGCTCGGCGCGATCGGCAGGCTCGGCGCGGGGCGGGACGACCTGGCCCTCGCCGGGGCCGGCGCCTGGGTCGTGGGGAGCGCGGCGATGTTCGCCGCCATGCTCACCGCCGCCCGGGGAGTGATCCGCGAGGTGCGTGGCGAGATCAAGGCTCCGCCTGTCGGCGCGGCAAAGGAAGAGCGGGGCACCAACGGGGTGAAGCAGGAAGCGGCCACACGACCGGCCAAGGCCCCGGAGCCTGTTTTCGAGCCGGTAGACACCGACGACGACGGCGCTTCGCAGTCGGCCGCCGAGGGGAGTGAGAACGGCTACACTGACGGCTCGGAGGTCGAGGATGAGTACGCGTCGCGGCCGCTTTCGAAGGCCGAGAAGAAGCGGCTCCGAAAGATGGGTCGCCACGCGGCCTGATTCATCGCTTGGCCTCTCCCTTTCGTCGCCCCGTGCGTGACGGCCAGAGCCTCGTCGGCTCGGCCGGCGGCGGGGAAGGAATCCGCTCTCCATGACCGTTCGCACCCGTTTCGCCCCGAGCCCGACCGGTTATCTCCACATCGGCGGCGTCCGCACGGCGCTGTTCAACTGGCTGTTCGCCCGGCGGCATGGAGGGACGTTCATCCTCCGCATCGACGACACCGACGCGGAGCGGAATGTCGAAGAAGCGCTCGAGCCGATCCTCTCGGGGCTTAAGTGGCTGGGGATCGATTGGGACGAGGGGCCGGGGGTCGGCGGGCCGCACGCCCCCTACTTCCAGTCGCAGCGCTCGGCCGGCCACAAGGCGGCCGTCGAAAAGCTCCTCGCCTCGGGGCATGCCTACCGCGACTTCGCGCGGCCGGAAGAGCTCGACGAGGAGCGAAAGGCCGCACAGGCCGCGGGAAAGCCCTACCTCTACAGCCGACGGTTTGCCGCCTTCACTGCTGAAGACGCCGCCCGCTTCGTGGCCGAGGGACGGCAGGGGGTGGTGCGGCTGAAGATGCCGCGGGAAGGGTCGCTCGTCATCGACGACGCGGTCCGCGGCCGGGTGGAGTTTGCCTGGGAGCGCGAGCAAGACCACGTCATCCAGCGGGCCGACGGCTCCTGCCTCTACCATCTGGCGAGCGTCGTCGACGACCACGACTTCGAGATCACCCACGTGATCCGGGCCGAGGAGCATCTCTCCAACACGCCCCGGCAGGCCTACATCGCCCTGTCGCTCGGGTATCCCCTCCCCGCGTATGCCCATCTGCCGCTCGTCGCCGAGCCGGGGAGCCGGACGAAGCTCTCGAAGCGCAAGCTCGCGGCGTATTTGAAAAACCCCGACTTCCGGCAGATGCAGGAGCACGGGACGCGGATCGCGGAGCGGATCGGCGTCGAGGCGGCGGCCGACACCTTCAATCCGGTGATCGTCGACTTCTACCGGGAGGTGGGCTATCTCCCCTGGGCGATCGACAACGCGATGGCGCTCCTCGGCTGGGCCTACGACGACAAGACGGAGTTTTTCAGCCGCGACGAACTGATCGCGGCGTTTTCCCTCGAGCGCATCAACGCCTCACCGGCGAGCTTCGACCCGAAGAAGCTGTGGAGCGTGCAGGATCACTACATGCACGCCCTCTCGACCGACGAGAAGCTGGCGCTGATGATGCCGTATCTGGTCAAGGCGAGGCTCGTGTCGAGCCCGCCGACGGCAGAGCAGACGGCGACGGTGCGGCGCGTGATCGAGGCCTCGGGTGACCGGCTCAAAGTCTCCGGCGACATCCTCGGCTACGCCGACTTCTTCCTCCTCGAGGAGCCTGTCCTCGATCCGCAGGCGGTGGCCCAGAAGCTCGCCAAGCCCGGCGTGGCCGATCTCCTCGCCCGGTATGCCGCAACAATAGCGGCGATCACCCCCTTCGAGCCGGGGCCGCTCGAGGAAGCGACGAAGGCCTTCGTGACCGAAGCTGGCCTCAAGCTCGGCGACGTCATCCATCCGGTGCGCGTGGCGATCACGGGGAAGACGGTCGGCCCGGGGCTCTACGACTGCCTGGCGATCCTCGGGGCCTCGAAGTCGATCGCACGGATCGACCGGGCCCGCGGGCTGGCTGGATGACGGCGGCAGGCTCGGTGTTTCCCTTCCATGTTCCTCCTCCCTTTTTCAGGATCGGTGTCGGTCAACACCGCGAAGCCATGCTCACTCGAGTGCTCCGACTGCTCACCCCGCCGATCATCCCGGCCGTTGCCAGGCGTTTCTCCACACCTCCCCTGTCGGCGCCGGCCAGCAGCCCCCACTTCGACGAAGCCGGGCTTGCGATGTTCCGCAAACATGTCGCGGCAGCCAGATCCTATGCCGAATATGGATGCGGCGGATCGACGCGATTCGTCCTCGACAATACGAAGGCGACGGTGGTCTCGGTCGACACGTCGGCGGAATGGGTCGAGTGTGTTCGGAAGCTGTCGGGCCCCAACGCGGGCCGACTCGACATCACGGCCGTGGACGTCGGCCCGCTCGGCGAATGGGGCACTCCGCTGGGGTACAGCCGACGCGACAATTTCCGCGACTACGTCGAACTCCCGCTTTTGAAAGCCAGGCAGCCAGATATCGTCCTCGTGGATGGACGATTCCGCGTTGCCTCATTTCTCCACGCGCTCCTCTCGACCCGAGCCGGTACGACGATCCTGTTCGACGACTATTCCGGCAGGCCGGAGTATCACCTCGTGGAGGAGGTCTGCCGTCCGGCGGAGCGAACGGAGCGCATGGTCCGCTTCGTGACCCCCGAGTCGTTCGACCGTGACAAGGCGACGGCGCTCAAGGACGCGTTTACGATGGTTTGGCAGTGAGAAAGAGAGCAAAACGCTTTTGCCAGACTTCCCGAACGCCGAATTGTGGCATTCGGCGCGCTGCCGGAGAGGCTGGCCGATGGCTCTCCATCACGCTACCTTGATCGCGTCGAACCCCGCCGCCAGCCACCTTGGGCTCGAGCCAACGGGCCCCGTACTTATCACGCCCCGCGCCACCCCACCCGTCCCCGGAGCCCACCATGCCCCTGCTCGTCGTCGGAAGCGTCGCCCTTGATTGCGTCGAGACCACCACGGACAAGCGC
>JBIIQL010000316.1:0-4888 GCA_044342095.1 Pirellulales bacterium | reverse complement strand
GCTGGCGCAGTCGCTCGACCATGCGACGCTGCAAGACCTCGTCGATGCCTTCGAGGCCGATCGGGGCCCCGGATGCACCTACTTGTTTGACGAAGTGCAGTGGGTGGATGGATGGCAGCGATGGCTGCGGGCACAACTCGATCGCCCGAAGCAACGGCGGTTCGTGGTCACCGGCTCCAATGCCCATCTTCTCTCGGGAGAGCTCGGCTCGTCGCTGACCGGCCGGCATCATGCGATCGAACTGTTTCCGTTCGACCTTGGCGAGTTTCGTGTCCTCAGACCCCAAGCCAAGCTGGAAGACTATCTCGATGCGGGCGGATTTCCAGCGACCATCGGCGCTTCAGACCACGACCGTCTCCTCCGCGGCTATTTTCAGGACATCGTGGAACGCGACATGCGTGAACGCGTGGGCGCCCGATCGAGCACCCCGCTGCGGCAACTTGTCCAGATGCTTTTCGAGTCAGCTGGCTCGGAGACGAGCATCCGCCGCTTGGCGGCGGCGCTGGGCATCTCCGTCGACACCACCTCGCTCTACATCGATGCGGCGGAAAGCGCCTACCTCGCGATCGGTTGCCCGTTTTTCTCCTGGTCGGAGCGGCAGCGAATCGTCCGCAATCGGAAGTACTACCCCATCGACACCGGCCTGCGGCGGGGGGCTGTGACTACCACGGGGCACGACCGTGGCAAGCAACTGGAGTGTGCGGTTTTCCTGCTGCTGCGGCGACGCTTTCGGCAGGTCCATTACTGGCGTGGCACCGGAGAGATCGATTTCGTCGTCGATCACCGGGGTAAACCGACGCCCGTGCAGGTGAGCTGGGATGCCACCAAGGAGCGGGCCCGCCGCGCCGTGGACGAATTCCACGCGGCCCATCCGACCGCCGCGGAAGCGGTGTTCGTCACCGCGGAGTCGTTCGAGGCGGGCGTAACGGAGCTTGCCCCGGCCGATGACGACGGGGCGTGACGGTCGCGGCCATGTTACTGCCCACCACCACGGCAACCGTGAGCCTCGCTCACTCCGCCCCGTTCCACCCGCGCCACAGCCATTCGAGGCTCTCCGGGAGGATCGCGCCGCCGTGCTTGCCGTTGTGACCGCCGATGCCGCCGACGAGTTTGTGGTCGTAGCCGGCGAACGCGAGGGCCTTCTCCATCTGGAGATTCGAGAGCCACCAGTGGCCGTGCCAGTTGTCGAGGTCGTGTTCACCGGCCTGGAGGAAGACACGGATCGGCTTCGGGCTGTCCTTCGTCTTGCGCACCAGCGACGGATAGTGGTCGCCGCCGCGGATGTCGGCGAAGCTGCCGACGTGCGAGAGCACCTTGCGGAACAGATCGGGCCGCTCGAAGGCGACGGTGAAGGCACAGATCCCCCCCGACGAGATTCCACAGATGGCCCGCATCGCCGGATCGGTCGTGAGCCGGACGCCGGCGGCCTTCAGCCGCTCGTCGGACTCGGCCAGCGGGAGGATCGACTCCTCGAGAAACCGGGCGTACTCGGGCGACAGCGTGTCGTACTCGAGGCTCCGGTTGTTGGCGGCCGGGTTCCAGCCCGGCTTCTCCCCCGGGACATCGGATCCTTCGTGGCCCGGATCGACGAAGATCGCCGCCAGCGGCGGGATCTTCCCGGCGTGGATGAGATTGTCGAGGACGATCGGAGCCCGGAACTGCCCCTGCTCGTCGACATAGGCATGGCCATCCTGAAAGACCATCACTGCCAGCCCCTCGTCGCCCACTTTTTTCAGGATCGACTCGGCCGGGAGGTGGATCCAGACGCGGCGGACGGTGCCCGGGAAGACACCGCTGCTCTTGTGGACGAGCATCCGCGTCGAGCCCGGTTCGACGCCGGGGCCGCGGGCCGTGCTCATGGCGGAGAGGACGTAGTCCTTGTCCCAATCGGGATCCTGCCAGGCGCGGGCCGGAGTGGCGAGGAGGGCCACGAGCGCGAGAACGACGATTCCGAACACGGCACGCATGGGAATCCTCCGAACAGGGAAAGGGAGACGGGAGCGGGGAACGCGACGAGGCGCCGTCAGCCGGAGGCCACTACTGCTGACGATCGGCGCCGGTGTCGAGGACTGCCATGAAGGCTTTCTGGGGAATGTCGACCGAGCCGACGCTCTTCATCCGCTTCTTCCCCTCCTTCTGCTTCGCCCACAGCTTTTTCTTGCGGGAGATGTCGCCGCCGTAGCACTTCGCCGTGACGTTCTTGCGCATCGCGGAGATCGTCTCGCGGGCGATCACCTTCGTGCCGATGGCGGCCTGGAGCGCCACCTCGAACATGTGACGGTCGATCTCACCGCGGAGTTTCTTGACGATCGCCCGGCCGCGGCGGTCGGCATCGCGCCGGTCGCAGATGATCGACAGGGCGTCGACCTTCTTGCCGCCGACGAGGATGTCGAGGCGGACAAGATCGGCCGGGAAGTAGCCGATGAGCTCGTAGTCCATCGTGCCGTAGCCGCGGGTCACGCTCTTGAGCTTGTCGTGGAGATCGTAGATCACCTCCGCGAGCGGCAGGTCGAACGTCAGCATCGCGCGGGTCGGTGAGAGGTATTCGGTCTTGAGGTAGGTGCCGCGGCGGTCGGTGCACAGCTGCATGATCGGGCCGATGTGCTCGACCGGGGTGAGGAAGTTCGTCCGCACGATCGGCTGGCGGAATTCCTCGATCTGCCCCGATTCCGGGACATCCTGCGGGTTGGTGATCTCGATCGTCGTGCCGTCTGATTTGAGGATCTGGTAGGTGACGTTCGGCGCCGTCTGGACGAGGTCGAGATCGTCCTCCTTCTCGAGCCGCTGCTGGATGATCTCCATGTGAAGGAGGCCGAGGAAACCGCAGCGGAAACCGAAGCCGAGAGCCTCGCTCGACTCCGGGGAAAACTCGAACGAGGGATCGTTGATCACGAGCTTCTCGAGGGAGTCGCGGAGCTCCTCGAAGTTCTCTCCCTCGGAGGGATAGAGGCCGCAGTAGACCATCCGCTGTGGCGGCTTGTAGCCCGGCATCGCCTTGGCACCGTCGTCGCCCGGGATCGTCACCGTGTCGCCGATGTGAACCTGCTTGACGTCCTTGATGTTGCAGACGAGGTAGCCCACCTGTCCGGCGGCGAGCTCGTCGCAGGCACGGCGCTGCGGCACGAATTGACCGAGCTCGAGCACCTCGTGCGTCGAGGCGGTCTCGAGGAAACGGATCTTCTGCCCCTTCTTGATCGTGCCGTCGATGATCCTGACGTAGGTGATCGCACCGCGGTAGCTGTCGTAGTGGCTGTCGAAGATCATCGCCCTGAGCGTCGCGTGCGGATCCCCTGCCGGCGGCGGAACCCGCTCGACGATCGCCCCGAGCAATTCATCGATGCCGATGCCCGCCTTGGCGCTCGCCTTGATGACCTCGGTCGGGTCGATCGCCAGGCTCTGCTCCATCTCGGAGAGGACGTCGTCGACACGAGCGTGGACGAGATCGACCTTGTTGATCACCGGCACGATCGCCAGGTTTTGGTTGATCGCGGCGTAGGCGTTGGCCACCGTCTGCGCTTCCACCCCCTGGAAGGCATCGACGAGGAGCACCGCCCCCTCGCAGCAGGCCAGGCTCCGCGAGACTTCGTAGTGGAAGTCGACGTGGCCGGGCGTGTCGATGAGGTTGAGCTCGTAGAGCTCCCCCTTGTGGCGGTATTCCATCCGCACGGCGCGAGCCTTGATCGTGATCCCCCGCTGCCGCTCGAGCTCCATGTCGTCGAGCATCTGCTCCTTGAGTTGCCGCTTCTCGACCGTCCCGGTCCATTCGAGGAGCCGGTCGGCGAGCGTGCTCTTGCCGTGGTCGATGTGGGCGATGATCGAGAAGTTGCGGATGTGCTTGCAGTCGATGGGCATGGGGGGATTGTAGCCGGGGGGATCGTCAGGCGTCGGAGGGATGGAGGCGGTGGTGTTCGGCGCGGGCCATGCCGGCGGCGCCGACGTAGCCGGCGTCGCCGCCGAGAGTGGCCAGGCGGATCGGCGTCCGTTCGGCAAGGAGGGGGAAGGCCCGCTCGCGGACTTCGGCTCGGATCCGTTCGAGGAAGGCGTGGCCGACCGGATCGCTTTCGCCCCCGAACGTCATGGCGCCGCCGAGGAGGACGATCGCCGGGTCGAGGGTGTGGAGGATCGTCGTGATCCCGATGCCGAGCCAGCGGGCCACCGAGTCGATGAGCTCGACGGCCACGGTGTCGCCGGCCTTCGCCTGGGCCCCAATGAGCTCCGGAGAAAGCGCCGCGCCATCGGCGACGGCCTTCGCCAAGCCGGCCGCCGTGCCGGCGTCGATCCGCTCGCGGGCCATCGCCATCAGTGACTTGGCGCTCGCGTAGGCCTCGAGGTGTCCGCGCTTCCCGCAGGGGCACATCCGGGCCGTCGCGGCAGGATCGACGAGCATGTGGCCGCACTCGGAGGCATGGCTGTTGGCGCCGTCGATCGTCGATTCGCCAATGACGATCGAGCCGCCGACCCCGGTGCCGAGCGTGAGAAGCACGAGGCTCTCGATGTCCTGGCCGGCGCCGATCCAGTGCTCGCCGAAACCGGCGGCAGTGGCGTCGTTGGCGAACGTCACCGGCAGCCCACTGTGGTGCGCGACCTGGTCGCGGACGTTGAAGCCATCGAAGCCGGGAAAGTTGCCGGCGCGGATGATGAAGCCGGCCTTCAGGTCCTGCGGGCCGGGGGTGCCGAGGCCGGCCCGCGGAATCGCGGAAAGGGGGACGCCAGCGAGGCTTGCGACGGTGTGGACGCCCTGGCCCATCCGCCGACAGACATCCTCCGGCCCTCGATCGACGTGCGTTTTCTCGGTGTGGTAGGCGACGGTGCGGCCAGCGTCATCGACGAGGCCGACTTTGATGTTCGTCCCACCCAGATCGACGCCGGCCCAGAACGGGGCGCGGGC
>JBIIQL010000314.1:0-4924 GCA_044342095.1 Pirellulales bacterium | reverse complement strand
ATCGATGTCGATATCGGGCGCCTCCTTGCGGTTGACGTCGAGGAATCTCTCGAAGAGGAGGTCGTATTCGAGCGGACAGACGTGGGAAAGATAGAGGGCGTAGGCGACCAGCGCCCCGACGCCCGAGCCTCTCGCCGCCGCCGGGATGCCGAGATCACGCGACTCGCGAACGAAGTCCCAGACGATGAGGAAGTAGCTCGAGAAGCCGAGGGTGTCGATGACGCCGAGCTCGCGGTCGAGCCGCTCCATGACCTGCGGGCCGAGGATCGGCTTGCCGTCCTCCCCGTCCACCCAGCGCTTCGCCATCCCGGCGTAGCGGGCATGGAGCCCTTCGAGGCAGAGGCGACGCAGCTCCTGCGAGGCGGTCAGCCCTCCTGGCACGTCGAATCCGGGGAAGTGCCGCTTGCCGAGCTCGAGCTCGATCGCCACGCTGTCGGCGATCTCCTGGCTGCGCGCTACCGCCGCCTGCGTCACGTCCCCCGCCACGCCCCCGAAGGCGTTGTGCATCTCCTCGGGGCTCTTGAGGTAGAACTCCGTTGACTCCATCTTCATCCGCGTCGGATCGTTGCGATAACGGCCGGTGTTGACGCAGAGGAGGATGTCCTGGGCGACGGCATCCTCGCGGTTGACGTAGTGGCAGTCGCACGTCGCCACCGGCGGGATCCCCAGCTCGCGCGAGATCTCGAGCGCCGCGAGCGTCACCTGCCGCTGCATCTCCAGGCCGTTGTCCTGGATCTCGAGGAAGTAGCGGTCGCCGAAGAGCTTCCGGAACCAACTGGCGACCTCGCGCCCCTTGGCCAACTGCTCTGGCTGATCGGCGCCGACGCCGACGAGCGAACGGCTGAACTCCCCCGACAGGCATCCCGACAGACAGACGAGCCCGCCGGAATGGGCTTCGAGAAGCTCGCGGTCGATTCGCGGCTTGAAGTAGAAGCCTTCGAGGAAGGCCTTCGTCGCCAGTTGGAGGAGATTGGCGTAGCCCTCCCGATCCTTCGCCAGGAGCGTGAGGTGGTAGCTCGATTCCTTCTGGCTCCCGGCCTCCTTTTGGAAGCGGCTGCCGGGGGCGATGTAGGCCTCGTAACCGATGATCGGATTGATGCCGGCCGACTTCGCCGCGGAATAAAACTCGAGTGCGCCGTGGAGATTGCCGTGGTCGGTGATCGCCAGGGCGTTCATCCCCAGCTCCTTCGTCCGCGACACCAGCCGGTCGATCGAACTCGCCCCGTCGAGGAGGCTGTAGTGGCTGTGGCAGTGGAGATGGACGAACGAGCGGGCAGTCATCCGTGGCCTCGCGGAAGGGGGGCATGAGGAGCCGGCGGGAGGGGCATCACGGGGCTGCCGGGCCACTCCTTTTTCACGATCGGAGTGTACCGCGCGGGGCCCTCGATTCCGGCCCACCCCCGTGGCGCAGCCGCGCCCCGCAGTTCAGCGGTCGCGCGGATCGGCGATCGAGCGGAGCATCGCCGCGAGCTTCCCCTGGAGATCGAGGATCCCCTGCCAGTGGGCGAAGTCGATCTCGACGCTCTCGGCTCCGGGGCGCACCACCGCCCCTTCGCTCGCCTCGCGGAGCACGGCGAGGACATGGTCGAACAGCTCGACAAATTCAGCCGACTGCGCCGGGCTCATCCGCTCCGGCAGCGGCGGAAGCTGACCGGGGAGGATCGGCGGGGGGAAGTCGGCGAGATCGGGCGGGCCATCGGGATTGGCGCCGGCGATCTTCCGCAGCCGGTGGCCGAGATCCCGAGCCCGGGCCTCGTCGCCGGCAGGAAGGCGCGACGCGATCTCGGCGATCCGGCGATCAATGTCTGTCTGCGAGCCGACGAGGAGAAGGGACCGGCCCAGCGCGATCATGTCGCCGTCGCGAACGATCCGCACCTGGATGTCTTCGCCGTTGACCTTCGTGCCGTTGGTGCTCTCGAGATCGGTGAGGACGACCTTGTCGTTGTCTTCCTGAAACTTGAGGTGATAGCGACTGATCCGTTCGTCGTTGAGTTGGATCGTATTCCCCTCCTCACGGCCGATCGTGACCGGGGTGGGGAGGCGCTCGAACACCTTGCCACGATCGGCGCCGTGCAGGACTCTGAGGGTGACATACGCCATCGGCGGGCATCCGGGCGGAAAGCGCTGGATTTGCGGCTCTCCCGGCCGGCCACCATCGCTCCCACAAAGATTATCTACTCGGGGCCGGCAAAGCCCGAAAAAGACGCTTTCCCCGCGCCACTTCCCCGCGGCAGCCGCGTTACGACCCTCCCGACCGACGCACCCCCCCTTTCCCGGCGGGAAAAACGGCCGTATCCCGAAGGCGGCTTTTCCGGTGGCTGTCCGCGGGAAACCCGTCGTTCCAGTCGGCACGTGTCACCCCTGCCGGGGCGGCTAGCGGGCCAGTGAGAGGGCTTCCCGCGCCATCCAGCCGAGCATCTCGGCGAGCCCTTCCCGGGTCGATTGGGGATGGACGAATCCCGCGGCGACGAGCCGATCGGAGGGGAAATGGCTCGCTGTCTGAAGGGCCGCCAGCCGGGCGCTCGACAGGGGCAACTCGCGCCCCGTGACCATTCCGACGAGATCGCCGATCGGCGCGGCGCATCTCGCAAGAAGGAGCGGGATGCTCCGCGGCGGCGCGGCGTGGGCCAGTTCGGCGATCATCGTCGCCAAGTCAGCGACCGTCGTCGGCTGCGGATCAGAGATTTGGTAGAGCGTGCAACCGGCCTTGGGGCTGGCGAGAGCAAACGCGATCGCTGCGGTCAGATTCGTCCGTGAGACGACCGATCGAGGCGTGGCTCCGGTGCCGACGAGGGATCGTCGCCCGGCGATCACCCGGCGCGCGAAGGGGAGAAGATTCGACGCCGGATCGGGACCATAGACCGCCGCAGGGCGGAGGATGACCGCCCGTCGCCCCGCGCCGGCTTCCGCCCAGGCGACGACTTCCGCCTCCGCTCGGGCCTTCGATCCGCCGTAGGTGGCGGCGCTGGCCAGCGGGCTTTCCTCCGTGCCGCGGGCGCTTGCCGGCACCGTCGCCTGAATCGAACTGATGAACACGAAGCAGCGGACGCCATGCTTCGCTGCCCAGTCGAGCCAGGCGCGCGTCCCACCGACATTGACCCGATCGACAGCTTCTGGATCGGCCGCCGACGGCTGCGGCACCGTCTGCTCGACCTCGAGATGGATGACCGCGTCGGGCACCGGGCTCGGTGCCTGGTCGAGGCATTCGCCCCGCGTCATGCCCCGCCAACCGGCAGGGAGATCGGTCGGCTTCGTCCGGCCTGTGGCGATGCCGACATGGCCGGACGCGGCGAGCACCGGGAGGAGACCACGACCGACGAATCCCCGCGCTCCGGTGACGACGCATTCCATGTCGTCACCGGGAGAGCGACTCGAGCCAGCGGGCGAACCGGGGGTAGGTCTGCTCGCGGTCGAAGGCATCCTCGGCGAGGCGGCGGGCCCCTTGGCGGAGTTCGAGGAGGCGGCGACGATCGGCGGCCAGTTCACCGAGGGCCCCGGCCAACGACGCCGGATCGCCGGCCGTGTAGGGAAGACCGGCACGATGGCGATCGATGAGCTCGGCGAGTTCGCCGGGGAGCGCGTTGACAAGCGCGAGCCCCGCCGCCGCGTAGTCGCACGCCTTGTAGGGCACCGCCACGAGCGACTCCGGCTTCACGGCCACGAGCCCGACGTCACACTCCGCCAGGAGGGCGGCATACGCCCCGCGTGGCAGCAGCCCATGGACCACGACGCGGGCAGGTCCGGGAATCGTCGCCGCATCGGCCTTGAGCTTCGCTTCGAGCTTCCCCGTTCCGGCAACGTGGATGTCGACCGCCGTCCCCGCGGCCGAGAGCCGACGGGCGGCGGCCAAGACGGTATCGAGATCCTGCCCCTGCTCGAGGCTCCCGGCGTAAACGCAGGAAAGCGGCCGCGGGTCGCCGCCGGTGGACGGCACCTCGAGCGGATAGGGGCGCGGCGGCTCGGGATACTCGGCGAGATAGGCGCCGAGGTGGCAGACATAGGGGGGGCGTTCGGCGGTCACCGCGGGGAGATCGCGGAGGGCGGAATCGGCGTAGGCCTGGGTGGACGACGAGATGCCGTCGGCCGTTTCCAGGAGCGCGCGGCGGCGACGCTGCATACCGCCGAGGAGGATGGGGCTGAGGAGGCGACGGATCCACTCGGGGCCGGGGAGGAGGCGCTCGAAGGTCTCCGGCCACAGATCCATGAGGTCGACGACGAGCACGGCATCGAGGCGGCGGGCGAGCCGGGCCGCGGCCTCCGGCCCCTCGAGCGGCGGCAGGCTCGCCAGCACGATGTCGGGGCGCTCGAGCCTTCCCGAGGCGACCGCCTCGGTGGCCTCCCGTTCGAGATTCCGGCCGAAGTCGCGGTGGCTGCGGAGGCGCGAGAGCGAGACGTTACTGCGATAGGGCTTCACCGGCACCAACCGGATCCCGAAGCCCTCCTCGTCAGCGACGATCCGGGGGACGGCCCGGCGCGGGGCTTTGCGCCGATGGCTCCAATCGGCCGTCCACCAGGTGACGTCGTGACCGCGGCCGGCGAGCACCCGGCAGAGCGTCCAGAAACGGAGCGGCGGCAGCCCCTCTCCGGGGATGTCATCGAACGGGTTCACGACCCAGATCGAGAGCGGGTGGGGCGTGGGCTCGGATCGACTCATGAGTGGGAGCGTAGCAGATGCGCAGCCGCGGCGAGAGCGGCCCCCCGCAAGCGGCCGGATGACGGGGAGAAAGCGGGGAAAAAGCCCGCTTTGCGCTCATTCCCAGTCGCCGAGGGCCTCGACGGCGGCAGCCGAGCCGTCCCGCAGCCAGCCGTCGAGCTGGCCGACGTCCTTGAGCTGCTGACCCCGGAAACGGGGGACGACGAAGTAGCGGCTCGTGACCTCCGGGAGGGCGGTCATGTCGCCCCACAGCTTCTCGAACTGGGCCAC
>JBIIQL010000639.1:0-4927 GCA_044342095.1 Pirellulales bacterium | reverse complement strand
AAAATCGTCAGCTTGGCGAGCGAGGTGGTCTGATGTTGATCCGATCCGGCGACATGGTTGAGGTGAAGACAGGCAACGCGAAAGGCACGCGAGCCAAGGTGCTTTCGGTCCGCCGCGCTGACGGCAAAATCGTGGTGGAGGGCGTCAATCGCGTCTATCGCCACATGCGCCGGAGCCAAAAAAACCCCCAGGGGGGACGGCTGAGCAAGGAAATGCCGATCGACGCCTCGAACGTTCTGATCGTTTGCAGCGGCTGCGACAAGGCGGTTCGGCTCGGCGTCAAAGTGCTGGCCGACGGCGGTCGGGTTCGGAGTTGCAAGAAGTGTGGAGCCGACAACGGGAAGATCAGGGCTGCCAAGGCAGTCAAGTGACGGTGTTGAGCAGCATGGGTTGGGGCCGCCACGGCCAGGGCTGACAGTGAGTTACGGTGAGTCCGATCGCAAGGTGGGCTCTCACGCGGTCTCCGGGGATCCCCGGAGCGGCAGTTAGGACAATCAAAAGGACGGTTGCGATGGCGAAGAAGACCAAGGCGAGTGAGGCCGAGAAGGGTGCCCCCGAGGCGACCGGTGCGCTGGAGACTCCGCGCATGCTCGACCACTACATCAAGACGGTGCAACCGGCGCTCGGCAAGGCGCTCGAGCGGACCAACCCCCACGCCATCCCGCGCCTCGAGAAGATCGTGGTGAACATGGGCGTCGGTGTCGCGGTGACCGAGAAGAAGTATCTCGAAGAGGCCATCGGTGCCCTCACCCAGGTCACCGGTCAAAAGCCCGTGGCGACGCTCTCAAAGGCGGCAGTCTCCGGGTTCAAGCTTCGTGAGAACCTTCCCATCGGTTGCAAAGTGACCCTCCGCGGTCGCCGGATGTACGAGTTCCTTGACCGTCTCGTTTCGCTTGCTCTGCCGCGGGTCCGCGACTTCCGTGGGCTCTCGAGCACCGCCTTTGACGGCCACGGTAACTACAGTTTGGGGCTCTCCGAGCAGATGGTTTTCCCGGAAATCAACCCTGACAAGTACACTCGGCCGCAAGGAATGAACATCACGCTCGTCACATCGGCGAAGAACGACGATGAGGCGAGGCAGTTTCTCCGGCTCATGGGCGTTCCGTTGAAGAAGGATGGGGATGAGGGTGCCGCGGCGTAGCGGCACGGTGGGTATCGAGCGGTCCGAGTGCGTTGCGACTCTTGTCGCGCGTCCGGTCCAGGGGTCATCAGTTGCGGCCGTACCTGCGGCCTTCGTTGGAAACATCTATGGCAAGCAAGTCAAAGATCGCGATGGCCAAGCGGCCTCCGAAGTTCTCGACCCGCAAGGTGCAACGTTGCATGCTCTGTGGTCGTCCTCGGGCCGTCTACCGCAAGTTCGGTCTCTGCCGGATCTGTTTCCGGAAGTTGGCCGATCAGGGGTGCATCCCCGGTGTGAAGAAGGCAAGTTGGTGACGACCGGTTGGTCTGCGGCTGTTCAGTTCGGTGGTCGCGGACGGTAGCGGCGCGGAAGGCAGAAGGATTCGCTGGCAGGGTTCACAGTTTCGAAAGGGTTCTCTCGACATGATGACCGATCCCATCGCCGACATGCTCACCCGCATCCGCAACGCGGTGCGCGTCGAACGCGCCATCGTGGAGATTCCAAGCTCCAAGGTGAAGCGCGGCGTGGCGGACGTACTCAAGCGCGAAGGGTACATCTGGGACTGGAAGGAAGTGGAGTCCGAACCCGCGGCGAAACTTCAGATCGAACTGAAGTACGGCCCCAATGGCGAGCGTCTTATCCGCCACATCCGGCGGGTCAGCTCACCCGGTCGTCGGGTCTACAGTCGTTCCGTCCGGCTTCGTCCGATTCTCGGCGGACTCGGGATTTCGATCCTGTCCACGAGCAGTGGCGTTGTCAGCGACCGCGAGGCGCGGCAGCGGAAACTCGGCGGCGAGGTTCTCTGCGAGCTTTGGTGAGATGGGTCTCGAGTTTTACCGCGGGTCTGGGGACACGCGGTAGGGCTTGGGATCGGTGGGTTTGATACGGTTGGAGACGGGATTCCGAGTGCGGGCTGGTTGAGCAACGAAAGGTCGAGGTCATGTCGCGAATCGGCAAAGCTCCGGTGCAGATTCCCAAGGGCGTCAAGGTGGCCGTCGACGGCGCCACGCTCAAGGTCGAAGGTCCGCTCGGAAAGCTCGAACACAAAGTCCATCCCGCCGTGAAGGTCGGGGTCGATCCTGCCGACGGTCTTCTCAAAGTGACCCGCGGCGGCGATGACCGCACCTCCCGTTCCGTTCACGGACTCACGCGTGCGTTGGCCGCGAACATGGTCGAGGGCGTGTCGAAGGGCTACGAGAAGAAACTCGAGATCGTCGGCGTCGGCTACATCGCGGCCATTCAAAAGAACACGCTCCAACTCCGTGTCGGTTTCGCCAACGAACTCCAGTTGCCGATCCCGGCCGGCTTGACCGTGACCTGCCCCGATCAGACGCACATCGTCGTCAAGGGCATCGACAAGCATCTCGTTGGACAGTTTGCCGCCGAAGTGCGTGCTCGTCGGAAGCCGGAGCCCTACAAGGGCAAGGGCATCCGCTACGAGGGCGAGCAGGTGCGTCGTAAGGCCGGCAAAGCGGTCACGAAGTAATCGATCGACGGGATACGTTTTCCCCTCTCAGTTTCCTCTCCCAACACCTCCCGCAGTCACGCCTCCATGGACCACGCCCGCACGATTCTCAGGCAGCGGATGCGCCGCCGTTTCCGTGTCCGCCGGCATATCCGCGGCACCGCGGAACGGCCCCGTCTGGCCGTGTTCCGGACGCACAAGCACATCTACGCCCAGATCATCGATGATGCCGCCGGCCGCACTTTGGCCTCCGCGAGTTCCGTCGACAAGCAGATCCGCGACACGGTCGGCTTCGGAGGCAACAAGCAGGCCGCCGAGGCAATCGGTCGTGCCGTCGCCGAGCGGGCCCAGGCCGCCGGCGTCAAGAAAGTCTGCTTTGACCGGGGCGAGTTCCGTTACCATGGCAGGGTTGCCGCGTTGGCCGATGCGGCACGCGCAGCCGGCCTCGAGTTCTGACACCACGGTCCTGTCATCGCGCTTTCCCGGATCAAGACGGGAAGAATGGTGAGGGACAAGACAGCAAGCCAAACCATCCGGAGCATCGAAGACCGTGTCGACCAGCAGCAGCCAGGGCCGTGGAGGCGACTCCCGCGACAACCGCGGCGGGGAGCGGGGCGGAGAGTTCGCCGAGAAGGTGGTCAAGGTTCGGCGTTGTGCCACCGTTGTCAAGGGCGGTCGGCGTTTCAGCTTCGCGGGCCTCGTCGTCGTCGGGAACGGGCGGGGTAAGGTGGGCTGCGGCTACGCCAAGGCCAACGAGGTCCCCCCGGCGGTCGAGAAGGCGATCAAGGACGGGATGAAGAACCTCATCGAGGTTCCCGTTGAAGCCGGGACGATTCCGCATCGTGTCGAAGGGAACAGCGGTACCGCGAAGGTGATCCTGCTTCCCGCCAGCCCCGGCACCGGGATCATCGCCGGAGCCGCCGTTCGTGCGGTGTGTGAGTCGGCCGGTATCCGCGACGTGCTCACCAAAGCTCACGGTTCGACCAATCCCGTGAATCTCGTCAAGGCGGCACTGGACGGCCTCAAGCAACTGCGAACAAAGAGTGAAGTTGAGCGGTTGCGTGGAGTGACGCTCTCCTGAGTTCGTGTCGGGCTGTTTGCAGAGTGTGGGTCGGGGTCGGTGATGGGACTGCGTGGGCGGCGACGTGATCCGCTCCTTCCAATAACGATTTGTCGGTTGCACCCGCTCGGTGCCTCCGAGGGGCTTTCGAGCAGAGGACGATTCGATGAAGGTCAATGACGTCAATCAGGGGATCCACAAGAACCGCCGTCGGCTGCGGATCGGGCGCGGGCCCGGCTCGGGGCGAGGCAAGACGTCGGGCCGCGGCCACAAGGGGCAGGGACAACTCGCCGGCTGGAGCGCCGCCGGTATTTTCGAGGGGGCGAGGATGCCCCTCATCCGGCAGATTCCCAAGCGTGGTTTTCACAACCGTCATGGCCGGATTGTGACGTGCGTGAACGTCGATGATCTGGAGGCGCGGTTTGCGGCCGGGTCAGAAGTGAATCCGGATACGCTCCGTGCCAGTGGACTTGCCAAGGGGGTTTGGGATTCGGTCAAGATCCTCGGGGAGGGATCCCTCTCCAAGTCGCTCAAGGTCTCGGCACATCATTTCAGCGCGCAGGCCCGCGAGAAGATCGTCGCCGCCGGCGGTACCGTGATCGAGCTGCCCGGGCCGGCTCCGGTTGTCAAGCGGCAGAAGAAGGTATCGCAGAAGAAGTCGGCGAAGGGTTAGCGGGAGGCCCTCCCAGGGGCCAGTCGTCCGAAGACAGAGGCCTGGCCGAGGTTGGGCTCTTCGGAGTCATGCGTACCCGGGCGCCAACTTGTGTCACGGTGAGTGTCGCTGGTCGGAGGGAGCAAAGGAGTCGTTCTCGTGCTGGAAAAACTGCGCATCATCTTCACGATCCCGGAACTTCGGCAAAAGATACTCCTCACGCTCGGACTCCTGGCGATCTATCGGGTCGGCTGGCAGGTCCCACTGCCGATCATCGATCCTGATGCGATGGCAGCCTTCGGGCAGGAAGCCGGTGGATTCGCCGACATTCTCAAGACCGTCGCGGTCTTCTCTGCCAGCCAGCTTTCCCAGGCGACGATCTTCGGCCTCGGGATCATGCCGTACATTTCGGCTTCGATCATCTTTCAACTTCTCGGGACGGTGTGGCCGCCTCTGGAGCGTCTGACGAAGGAAGGCGAGGCGGGTCGGAAGAAGATCAACGAATACACACGCTACGCCACGGTGTTGATCTGTCTCGTTCAGAGTTGGGCGTACGTCGCGTTTCTGGCCAACACGAGTGTCGGCGAGATGCCGCTGATCCAGTCGAGCTTCCTCGTTGACGGGAAGCTG
>JBIIQL010000313.1:0-4927 GCA_044342095.1 Pirellulales bacterium | reverse complement strand
CTCTGGCAAGCCGCCAACGGCACGTTCGTCGACGTCTCCGACGATGTCGGCGGCGAATACTTCGGCGGGAAATGGCTCGGGCGGGCCGCGGCCGGCGCTGACTACGACAACGATGGCGATCTCGACCTCGCCGTCAGCCACAACATCTCTCCCGTCGCCCTCCTCCGCGACGACACGGCGGCCCCGGGCCGATTTCTCGGCCTCGATCTCCGCACGCCGTCACGGATCCCGCCGGTCGGCGGCCGGGTCGAGGTGACCTGCGGCGGGCGGACGACCGTCCGGCCGATCGCTGCCGGGGGAAGCTATCTCTCGAGCCATGATCCGCGGATCCTCATCACCCTCCCCCCGGGAGACTCCCCGGCCGACGTCACGATCCACTGGCCCTCCGGGAGTCCCCAGAGCCTCCGCCTCGAGGCCGACGCCTACTGGCAGGTGCTCGAAGGCGAGGCCCCGCGGCGCGTGAATCCTCCTCAGGCTTCCCCTGGGAGGGGACAATCGACCGTCGGGATGCGATGATGGTTGTCGCGCCCTGCCTCTCCCGGCGCCGGCCCGATCAGCCTCCGACGTCTTTGCCGCCGTGACCCCATCCACCCCGCCTTCCGCCGAGCCGATCCGCCCCTGGAGGACCCCGTTTTTCCGCACGCCGTTGCGGAAGCTCCTGGCGCTCGTCGTCGCGATCGCCGCCGCCCTCGGCGCGGTGGCGGCCTGGCAATGGTGGCAGGATGCCCCGCTCCGCGACGCCGAGGCGGAGCTTGCCCGCGGCAACGCCCCGCGGGCCCTGGCGCTGGCCGAGTATTACCTCGATCTCCATCCCGGCTCCGGGCGCGCCGAGGCCGATCGGGCCCGGGCCCTCTCCCTCCTGGGACGGGCCGACGAAGCGATCGAGGTCTACAAGCGCGTCGGGGCCGCCACGACCGACGAGCTGCGTTCCTGGGCACGAGCCCACATCCTCAAAGCCGAGTGGTCGCGGGCGGCTCCGCTTCTCGAACAGGCGCTCCGGCTGAGCCCTGCCGACGCCGATACCCTCTACGAGCTGACCACCTGCCGCACGCGCCTGGGGCTCCTCGCGGAGGCCGTCGAAAGCGCCGAACGCTTCACCGCCCTGCCCGGCCAGGGCGCTCGCGGCAACATCCTCATCGGGGCGATCGAAGCCGACCGCGGCAATGCCGACGAGGCGATCCTTGCCTACCAGCGTGCCGCGGCGTTGGCCCCCGATGGCCTCGGCCTCCAGCTGCCGCCGGAGGAGTTCTTCGAGCAGTATGCGTCGCTCCTCCTCAATCAGGGGCGCGACGCCGAGGCGATCCCGCTGTTCGAGAAAAGTCTCGCTGCCCAGCCGACCGCCGCTGCCCACCACCTCCTCGGCAAGGCCCTCGCCCGCACCGGCGACGTCGAGGCGGCGCGGCGAAACTGGAACGCCGCCATCGAGCTCGATCCGGCCGGCGTCACGCCGCGCGAGGAGCTTGCCAATCTGGCGCTCGCGGCCGGCGATGCCGCCGCGGCCCGGGAATGGATCGCCCCGCTCGAGACACTCGCCCAGCTCCGCTTCGAATCAGCCTATCTCTTTCAGCGACTGGCGGCCCTCGAGAAAGACGACGACACCTTCGCGCTTTGGAAGGCAAAGGCGGACGTCCTCCGAGACCGTCAGCAACTGATCGCCTCGCTCGAACAGGTCATGGCCAGCTCCCCGAACTCCTACTGGGCGCAGGTCGTCAGGGCCCACAAGTTCGCGACCCTCGGCAACATGGCCCAGGCCGCCGACATGATCAACGGCATCAAGCCGACCGATGACGAAGACCCGTTCGTGACCGAGCTGCGGGAAGCGGTCCTCGGAAACGGACCGCTCCCCGCGCTCGAACGAGTGCCCGTGAAGCAGTTCTGATGGAGTTGGCGACTACTTCTTCGCTTCCATCTTCTTCCGCATCTCTTCGGGCATCCCCTGCATCGCCTTGGCCTTGGGGTCGCCCTGCGCCTTGGCTTCTTCCTTCACCGGGGCGATCTCCTTGACCGAACCACCGCAGCCAGCGACCGCGAAGGTCACCATCATCAGCCCGACCAATCCAGCACAGCGCACCATCAAAGCACCTCTTCGTTGAAGGAGGAAACGAGCCAATCCAAGACACACGTTCGGTCATCCGCCGACTGCCGGCGGCGCGTCGGCCGCGCCCTCGTCATCGCCCGGCTGCCGTCCCAGAAATCCAATGTAGCGGCTCCAAGCCTCGGCTTCCTGCGGCCGGCCGATGTTCCGGTAAAAGTCGACGACCTCCCCGAGGACGGCGGGATTATCGAGTTGCCCGAGTACGATCCGCAGGCGATCGTGGACCTTGTCGTCCATGAGCGCCTCGAGGGCCTCAGCGCGCGTCCGCATCGCCGTCGCCCCCTCCTGATCGCCCGCCCGAGCCAGGCAATTGGCGGCCCGATTCATCGTTCGCCAGTCGATCGGCCCAGGCCAGGCGGCAAGCGACTCCGCATACGCCGCCGCGGCCCCAGCCGGGTCGTCGCGGGCATCTTGGAGGACGCGGCCGCGGGAGAGGAGATAATCGCGTCCCCGGTCGCCGGCCGGCCAACGGTCAAACTCCTCCCCGGCCCGGTCGATGTCCCCCATGTCGAGGAGCACATCGAGCAATGTGCCGCGAAAGAAAGGCTCCCAAAGCCCGTCGGAACTCTCCGCCGGCGGGGTCTTGTCGAGGAGTTCGAGCGCGAACGGCAGATCCCCCTGGGTGCGAAACCACCGGGCCATGGCCGCGTTGCAAAGGGGTGAATCGGGATCCGAGCCGCGGAAGCGGAGGAGCCGGTTCGATTCCACGATCGTCGCATCATCGACCGGCGAAATCCGAAACGCCATCATCCGGTCGAGCTCGGAGGTCGCGGTGAGCGGATAAAACTGGCTCAGGTACCAGTCCCGAAGCACGAGCGCCCGCTGCCCCTCCGGTCGGGCTGCGAGCACCTTCCAGAAGTAGGGCTCCACCTCCTCGTTGCGACGGGTAAGGTCGAGGAGCTTCCACATCAGATAGTTGGCGTCACCGTCCTCGGGGTCGAGCTTCAGCGCCCGACGCATCGCCAGCTCCGCCACGGCGGGGCTGTAGTTGAGGAACAGATGCACCCTGGCCTCGGCAAGGCGGGCCTCGACCGCCTGCGGAGCCTCATCGGGGATCGCCTGCAAATGGGCCACCGCCCCGCCGATGCGTTCGTTGAGCGGCAGGCCGTCATCTTTGACGAAGGCCTCGGCACAGAGAAGGTTCGCTTCGGCGCTGCCAGGGTGGATCCGCAGATAGCGGTCCACCGGCGCGTGGACTTCACTCCACAGCCCATGCTTGGCACGAAGCCGGGCCTCCCCCAGGCCGCGCTCGCTCCAAAGAATCCCCGCACCGGCCAGGGCTAGCAAGAGCCCGCCGATCCACAGGGCCAGCGTCGGCCAAGAGAACCGGCTGGCGCGAGACGGCGCCTCGCCGCTCTCGTCCCCTTCCCGAAGGTTCGCTTCCGCTGACGTCACCGCCGCGAGCCTCCCGCTGCAAAGTCCGCGGGAGCCGTCAGTGAAGACCGCTTCCGCACTCGAGCCACCCCGGAAAAAGCCGCGGCCGCCGGAGGAGTCGCCCTCCGGCGGCCGCTTGTTCGCTACAGGACAACCACAGACCCCTGGAAGGGATCAGTTGTCGTCAGAGACAGCCTCGCCGCCGGAACGGGTACCGAGGGCCCACCAAACCTGGTTGGCGACGCCGTCGGTGTAGAAGCCGACCGACCCATCGGCCCGGACGACATTCACGCCGCCGGTGTGGGCGCTGGTCGCAGCCAGCACGTTCGTCCCCCACCAGTCGCTGTCGGTCGTCTGGCAGCTCTTCTCGTTCGGCATCATCGTGTGGGAGTAGGCCGAACCGGTGGCCGCCATCGACCACGACCACCCACCGCCACGCATGATGCGGCCTCCACCACCGTCGTTGAGGGCGGTTTGGTTCAAGCAGTTTTGACGCGTGGCCGAAGTCGAGTTTCCGCCATCGGCCCAGTTGTAAACCTGCGACTTCCAGAGCTTCGGATCGTTGGTGACGTTGCCACTCCACTGCTCGATCACGAACTCCGAGTAGGCAGCCGTCTTGCTCGTGCCGTCGGTGATCTGCCCCATCGTCACAGGGGCGGTACCGTAGGTCTTCTCGTAGTTGCGGTAGGAACCGATGCCGTTGCTGCGAACACGGCCGTCACGCTCCCCCTGGTACACACCACCGGCGGTCGTGTGCTGGCTCCACGACGTGCCGTTGTTGATGGAGTAGGTGTGATTGGCCTGCCCACCGTTGATCGAGTTCGGATTCGAGGGGCAGTTGAAGGACGGGATGCGGCCGCTCAAACCGGCGGAGTTGTAACCGGCCCAGCCCGGGAAGTACGCGCCGGCATCCTTCGGGTTGAGGTTCTTCACGATCCCCATCTGCTCGATGAAGGGAAGGAGATAGACCTTGTCCGAGAAGTAGTACGGATCGTACGGAGCCGGCCCCCACCCGACGCTCTGCGGGAACATCTGGTTGGTGTCGTGGTGGTTTTGCAGAGCGAGACCGATCTGCTTCAGGTTGTTGGTGCACTGCGAGCGGCGGGCCGACTCGCGGGCAGACTGGACAGCAGGCAGAAGCAACCCGACGAGCGTGCCGATGATGGCGATCACCACCAGCAACTCGACGAGCGTAAAGCCTTTACGGCGAACGCCAAGGGAAAGATGAGACATGGAAACGCTCCTAATGGCTCTAGAACAGTGGCTCCAGATTTGGGACCAGATTTTGGGTCCAGAGCGGACGATTGGGGAAAATGGGTATGGACGTACCGTCAAGAAACGAAACCCCCTCCAAACATCGTCAGAGCATAGTTCAATCCTTCTCTCATTTGCAAGGCTCGGGCCCGGGGAAACCGTCGGCAAAACCTGTCGGGGGCGTGTTCCCGCCACCCCGATTTT
>JBIIQL010000312.1:0-4934 GCA_044342095.1 Pirellulales bacterium | reverse complement strand
AGCGCCGCCACCCCGAGCCGCGTGCAAAACTCGACGGCCGGGGCGCGGCCGTCGACGGCCCAGTGGATGTAGACGGCGCCGCCTCCCCGGTTCAGAAACGCATCCATCGCCGCCGGCCGGCGGTCGGCGAAGCTGCCGCGCTGGAAGAAGACGATCGTGTCGGCTGAAGCCAGTTCCTCATCGGAGGGAAACTCCCGCACGGTCGTCACGCTCACGTTCTCCGCCGCGGCGAGCAGCTGCCCCCACCGCTCCTTCCAGGCCGGGTAGTCGTGTTCCCCCGGCCCGTGATCCTTCGCGCCGTCGACGAGCACGACGCGCAGCGGCTCGGGCGCCGTCACCGGCACGCTCCCCTCGAGCGCCGCTGTCACCTCTGCCCGCGAGCGCACCGGCGGGGCGTCGAGGGGGGATTCGAGCGGCATCGAGGGCGGGGGAGTGAGAAGATAGGTGAGGAGATCGCGAACCTGATCGGCGGGGAGCTTGTCGAGGATCCCCTGCGGCATCACCGAGACAGCGGAGGGCTCGAGGAGCTCGATTGCGGCCCGATCGAGCTCCGTCCACGTCCCGGCCGCATCCCCGAGCCAGAGCTTGCCTTCGCGCGTCTGGAGAACGCCAGTGAGGACACGGCCGTCGTCGAGGTGGACGACGTGCGTCGTGAAGTCGGGATTGAGGGCGAAGCTCGGATGACGGATGTCGCGCGTCACGCTCGCCAGATCGCGGTGGATGAGATTGCCGAGATCGGGGCCGATGCCACCACCGCCGCCATTCACCGCATGGCACTTGGCGCAGCCGGCCGCCTCCGAGAGGAACACCCGCCGGCCACGCCCCCAGCTGCCGCCGTCGAGCTCCGCGATCTGCCGCGGCCCCGCCGCCTCCCCCTGGCTAGGCGCGGCATCCGCCGCCCAGGGGAGGATGAAGCGGTGGAGTGGGAGGGGGCGGGGAGAGCCATCCTCGTCGGTGTGGAAGGCGACCGTGAGCCGGAGAGGACGGATGCCGCCGGTGACGCACCCGACCGTTACATCGACCGGCGTCTTCAGCCCGGCCGGCGCCGTGAAGCGGGCCGTGAAGCCATGGCCGTTGTCGGGGGCCAGCGTCACCGGCAGCGGTTCGCCGGCCACCGTGGCCGTGACGTCGCACCCGCGATCAGCCGTGAAAGTGACCGTCCCCCGTTCCGGCGGCCAATCGTGATCGAGCGTGCTCCCCGGCTGCACCACTGGCCGGAGGAGGTTTTCAAGATCGAGGCGCGTGGTGAGGGAGAGCCTGCCGGGGCGCGCGACGGCCCGCCACAGGTCGTCGTGGCCAGCCGAGCCGGCCGTCAGTCGGCGGGCGACGTCGAGATCGACATGTGGCAGCCAGCCGGTCCAGCTGGGCCCGTTGGTCGAGGATTCGGCGGGCGCCTCGGCGGCGGCTGGAATCCACCGGGCCTCGACCCCCGCCGTCGAGAGATCGACGTCGATCCAGGGATGCTGCGGGATCGAGCTCGAAAGGGAATCGGCCGACTCGGTCGACTGGTAGGGAAGCGAGAGGGCCAGGTGGGTGCGGCCGGCGATCGGCGCGGTGCCCAAGACCACCGTCCGCCGGTCGGCGGTGAGGGCGGCCGACGCGATCTTGTGCCGATGACGGGGGACGAGCTTCTGCGCTTGGACGACGGCGTAGGGGGGATGAAGCGTCTCGAAGCGGTCGCCGGCCCGAACATGCGGGCCACGGTCGATCGTCGTCCGTTCGAGGAGCCCCGACAGCGCCGCCGGATCGAGCGGCCGATCGAAGGCGATGCGGATCTCCTGCTGCGTCTCGGCCCAGGCGGCCACCGGCCGGGGCGCCTCGGGAGCCGTCATCGAGATCCGGAAGAGCTTTCCGATCCCTGCCGGGCCGGTGCCCCAATCGGGCGGGCCGGAGTGGCAGGCGACGACGAGGTCGCCATTCGGAGCAACGCAGGCATCGATGGTGAGCATCTGGAGGCAGGCGAGCAATTGGCTCGCAGCGACATAGCCGGCCGGAGTCTTTGCGAGCGTCGTCCGCCAGAGCTTGCCACGCGATTCCCCGCAGACGAGCGCGTCGTTGGCCCACGAGGCAGGCCCAAACGGTTTTCCTGCCGGCACGGCCGGATTGAAAACCATGCCGCAGGTCGATTGGTGTTGCGGGCCGTAGTCGAACGTCGAGGGCTCATCGATGACGCCGGGGTTGTGCCGCGGGTGGCGGGGGGGGAAGCCGAAGTGGCGCATCCCGGTGACGTTCGCCTGCGGCGCCGTGCCGTCGAGGCGGATATGGAGCAGTTCGTCGAGGGGATTGCCGTTGGCCAGCCACGTCGCCCCCTCCTGTTCGGTGCAGAACAGGTCGCCGTGGTCGTTGAAGGCCAAAGCGATCGGGAAGCGGATTCCGGTGCAGACCGCCTCGCGACGGGCCAGATCGGGGGAGATCCGTTGGATCGTGCCCCGCTCGCCCTGAACGTCGTAGGCTGAGTTGCCGTTGGTGTCGAGGAGGTAGGGATTGGAGAAGTCGGTGACGTCGAGAGCAAAATAGAGGCTGCCGTCGGAGCCCATCGCCAGCCCCGTCGCGTCGACGTTCTGCGTGATCTCCTTCCAGCCGGTCGCGACGACGCGCTCGTCGTCGGCCACGTCGTCGCCGTCGCGGTCGGTCAACAGCGACACCTTCCCCTTCGAGGCGATGAACATACCGTCACCGTGGGGGTAGCCGGGGGGAGTGAGGAGGAGGCCGATCGGGCCGCGGAGGCTGCCGGTGTTGTGGTAGAAGCGGCTGGCGGAGTCTTCGAGGCCGTCGCCGTCGGTGTCGCGGAGGAGATGGATGTCGCCACCGTAGCCGAGCGTGACGAGCGTGCCGTCGGGGCGGAAGCGGACGTTGTTGACGTTGGCGAGCGACACCGGGATCTCGCGGACGGCGAAGCCCGGGACGAGCACTTGGATCGCCGGCGGGTCGGCGACGAGATCGAGCGGCGTGCCCTCCGTCTTGGCAAGATCCAAGGTTGCGGGGAGAGCCGCAGCGAGCGCTGCGTGCTTCGCGGTGAGCGCGGCGCGGACGGCCGTCGCCTCGACGGCCGTGAGTGCTCGGTCGAAGAGGAGGAGCTCCGCGATGTCGCCAATCAAGCTGCCGCGCACCTGCTGGGCGCCGGGGCCGTTGGTGTAAAAGCGGGCGCCGAGGGTGAGCTCGTCGAGGGACAGCGTCCCCTTTTCGAAAGGGCGCGTGCCCTCTGGTTTGCCGTCGACGACGAAGCGGATCTCCCCCGCGCTCTCATCGATCACCGTCTCGAAAAGATGGAGCGTGCCGAAGGGGGTGGAGGAGGCGAGGAGATCGCGGGCACCGCCAAACCCCTTCCCTTCGGCGTTGATCTGCTCGAGCGCCCGCGTGGGGCCGGGGCCGAGATCGATCGTCAGCCCCGATTCGTAATCGCGTGAGTCAGGGGCATTGGCGGCGAAGAGGCCGCGGAAATCGCCGGGGTTGGCATGGGGGGCCGCGACGATGAAGACGGTAAGTGCCTCGGCCTTCATTCCGGTGCCGAGTGCCCGGAGGTGGTCGTCGACGCCATCGAACCGGAGGACTCGGGCGTCGCCTACCTGGATGACCGTGGGCCTTGCCACTTCATCCCCTGCCGAGAAAGCCCGGCCGACGGTGGCCCGATCGGCGAGGCTCGTCACCGGGCCGACGGCGGCATCGGCCGCGTCGAGGTGGACGACGAGGCCCGAGGGAAGTTCGGCGGAAGAGGTCACCGGCGTCGACCCGATGACGACGCCGGCCATGACCGCGGCGACGAGGGCACGGGCTGCGGTGAGGCGGGAACAACCGACCATGAAAAGAATCTCCGTCGGAATGCCCAGATTGCTTTCGCCCTACACTAATGCATCCGTCGACCCCTCTCCAACCACTGCGATCATGTCGCCACATCCCGCCGTGCTTCCCTCCGTCGTCGCTGCCGGGCTTTCGCCAGCCTGGCAACGGATCATGCGGTTTGCGTCGCTCGAGATCGGGGAGGTGAACCGGGCGTCCGACGTGCAATGCTGCGCCAGTGGCAAGGTGCTCAACGTCGCGGTAGCGCTCGGCTCGCTCGGCGGTGAATCCCGCGCGGTGACGTTGCTGGGCGGAGCCGCCGCTGGCTGGACCGTGACGGAGTTTCGTGGGCTCGGGATCGACCTCGTCGCCGTGCCGACGATCGCCGACACCCGCTGCTGCACGACGCTCCTCGATGAGGCGACCGGAAAGACGACGGAGCTGGTCGAAAATGCCCCGCCGATCTCCCCCGGCGAACTGGACCGCTTCGTGGCGGCCTACGAGGGGGCGGTGGCGGGGGCCGCCGCGGTCGTTCTCACAGGATCACTCCCCGCCGGCACCCCATCGACGATCTACCACGATCTTCTCGGGCGCACGCCCTGCCCGGCGATCCTCGACGCCCGTGGCCCGGAACTCCTCGCAGCGCTTCCTCGTCGGCCGATGCTCGTGAAGCCGAATCGCGAGGAACTCGCCTGGACGGTCGGCCGGCCACTCACAGCCGAAGCCGATCTCCGCGCCGCCATGGAAGAGATCCGCGCGCGGGGGGCCGAATGGGTGCTCATCACCGATGGAGCGATGCCAGCCCTCGCGCTCGGGCCGGCGGGGTGTTTCCGGATCGTGCCACCGCGCCTCGAGCGCGTCGTCAATCCGATCGGCTGCGGCGATTGTCTGGCTGCGGGCATCGCCGATCAGATTGGCCGCGGCCGGGATCCCATCGAGGCGATCCGCTTCGGCATGGCGTGCGCCGCCTTCAACTGCGGCACGCTCCTCGCCGGGCGACTCGAAAGGTCGGCCGTGGAGAGCCTCGTGGTTGACGTGCGGATCGAGCGGGCGTGAGCGTCGCTCGCTGCTGAATGAGCGACGTCAGGGAAGCTTCGAGACGCGGATTCGGCGGTATTCGAGCTGGCCTGAATCCCCCTCGAGCCCGATCGGGCCGG
>JBIIQL010000311.1:0-4941 GCA_044342095.1 Pirellulales bacterium | reverse complement strand
GAGAATCCCCAGCGCTGCTCCCGCCGACGCCTCCTGGCTGGCCCCCTGATTGGCCGCCAAGGCCTCGAGCTGCCCCTGGAGATCCCGCCCCATCGAGAGATACATGTTCGTGAGTTTGGCCGTCGCCTCCGGGCCGGTCCCCGCCACCGCTTCAAGCTTGTCAAATGCCTGCTGGGCCTTGTCGAGCTGCTGCGACTGGATGAAAAACCGCAGCGCTACCGTGGCGGCATTCTCGGCAAGCGGACCCGAGCCGTACGCGGCATCGCCGGAGGAGAGAACGGTCCACCCGCCCCAGGACGGCTGCTCGAGGAGCTTCGCCGCGAGGGCCTGATCCCCCTCCTCGATCGCCATCTGGCAGCGGGCCAGTCCCCCCGCCACGGCCACCGGGCTCGCCGGGCCATCGGCAGGAATGGCCGCCAGGCCTGCGTCGAGGGCTTCGACCGCCCGGCCCCTCCACGCCGCGAGGACCTCCGGCGCGGGCCGGACGTCGTCGGGAAGACGCCGGCGTTCGACGATCTCGCGCCACAGCGCCCCGCCGGCCCGGAGGAGTACCTCCGGCCCCTTGGCCGAATCGCGGGGGACGTCGGCGATGAGCTTCACGAGGCGATCGGCGTCGTGGGCCTCAGCCGCCGAGGCGACGACGACCTGCGCCGCCTCCGCGCTTTCCGGCTCCTTGGGCCAGGTCCGCATGATGAGCGTGGCCACCTCCGCACACCGCCCCTTCGCAGCCGCGCGCCATGCCGCCGGACCATCCTTGCCGAGTTGCTGCCAAGCCGCCATCGCGATCTTGGCCGACTGCCGTGCCCCCTTCGCATTGGGGTAGCGCTCGGCCAGGAGGGTCCCCACGGCGGCGGCATCGTGGAGGCGGCGGGCGTCGTAGAGGAGGTAGGTGAGGAGCGAGCGGGCCCGGTTGAGGTCGTCGGAAGGGACACCATCCCCGCGGGCCAAGCCCCGCCGCAGGGCGTCAATGGCCCGCGTCCTCTCGACGCCTGCCGCCTCGAGGGCCGCCGCAGCCTCCTCCGCCTTTCCGGCCGCCGTCGCCCCCTTCGCCTCGGCCTGCTTCTCCTGCATCGCCGTCACGGCCCCTGCCGCGACGTCGAACGCCGCCGCGAACGAGGCAGCCGGGTCGTCGTCGTCGTCGGGGGCGGCCCGACCGAGCTTCTCGAGCAAGGCGCGCGACTCGCGGGCAAAATCCTTGTTGTGGCGGGCGACATCCGTGGCGAGCTTCTTGGCATCCCGGAGCATCCCGGGCTTCTTTCCCTTCTGATCGGCGGGAAGGACTTCCGCCTTCTCAGCCAGGAGCTGCGCCGAGCGGTACTTCATCCCCAGCCACTCGGCATCCAGCCGGTCGGCGGGCACGTTCACCAGCGCCAGCCTCTGGAGCCGGTCGTCAAACTGCTCGTAGAGCTTCTGCTCCAGCCAACACTCGAGCGAGGCATTGATCGCCTTCGCCCGGAGTGTCGGCACGAATCCCGATTCTCCGTCGAGCGAGCGGATGCTCGCGAGGGTGAGCAGGGCGGTGTCGAGAAGCTTGCGGCGCTCTTCCGGCACCGTCTCGGCCTGGGCGAGGACGAGGTAATTCCGCCCCTCGTAATACCGCGCGTAGAGCCCGGCTCCCCACTTGGGATACTTCTCGAAGAGCTTCCGGTAGCGCTCGGCCGAGCCCCTGACGACGGCCTTCCATTCGGCCGATCCGGGAGGAAGCGCCTTCGACTTCTCGAAGTGGGCATTCCCGACCAGCAGTCGGGTCTGGAGGAGCTCACCGCGGAGTTCGTCCTGGCGGTCTTCGAGCTTCTCCATCAATTTCACGTCGGTCGCCGGCTTCTTGGCAGGACGACGGGACTTCTTTCCGCCCGACGGCTCGTCCCCCTCCTTCTCCTTCCCGGCATTCTTGAGCTGGGCGAGCCGGGCATCGACCTCGCGGAGGCTCGCGAGGACGGCATCCTCGGCGTTCGTCGGCGGCGGAACTTCCGCCGCAGGATCGCGGGTCGGTGCCTCGAGGGCGGCGATGGCGGCATCGAAGAGGGGGATGGCTTCCGCCGTGAGCTTCGGGCCGTCCTCACCAGGACGCTTGGCCTGGGCCAGCTTGATCCGCCCCCGCTCGACGAGCAGGTTCCCCTTCTGCGTATAGGCCGCAATCGCCTCGTCGCCGCCGGGACCTTCCGCCAGGCACCGATCGACCTCTTGGGCCGCCTGCTCCAGAAGCGCCGCACGGCGTGCCCCCGCCGGCTCGCGACGCGCCAGCCCCGTCAGCGCACCAGCGCGGCGCAGCGGCAGGCTCTTCCGAAGTTCGGCCGAGGCGCCGGGGTCGTTGGCCACGCGATCGAGCACCGCGAGCACGACGTCGTACATCCGTTTTTCGGCGAGGGCGTCGAGGAGCCGGCGCGTGGCGATCTCGGCGTTGCCGGGGCCGCTCGACGCCGGGCTTCCCTCGCGCTGCACCAACGCCGCGACCAGCGTGGTCCCGTGAGCGAGAAGCAGCACCGGCAGCGCCGCCAAAAAGCCGCCGAGCAGAAGGATCCCCTCGATCCCGTGACCGGCCCTGCGGCCACCTTGGAAACGCACCATGATCCTGTCCCCGGAACCTTCGCCCCACCGTCGATCGAGGGCTGCGCACCGCGCCTCTCGCACACAGCCGTCGAGTCAGGATGGGGGAAACGGCCGGACGAGGCACGTCGCCACGGCCCTCTCCCGATCCCCCCGCCCGAGCCTTCCCTGCATTGTGCCGATCACCGCAGAGGCGTCAAACACGAAGGCCCCAGGGAAGCTCACTTCCGGGCTGCACGGCTCGCGGAGGACGACATCGCCAACCAGTTGGGGAGCTGGCCTGCCGCGGGCATCCGCACCACCTTGACCGAGCGGATGCCCGGCACGGCGGCGACGGCGGCGATCGCCGCCGCCGAAGGCTCCACGTCGAGATTGAGGACGCCGATCGCATCGCCCCCCGGGGCCGATCGGCCGACGGTCATCTGGGCGATGTTGACGCCGAGCCCGCCGAGGGCCGTGCCGACGTTTCCGATGATGCCCGGCACGTCCTGATGGGTGAAGATGAGCAGGATGCCGTCGAGGTAGGCCTCGAGCCGATGCCCTTCGAGCTGCACGAGCCTGGGCATCGCGTGGCCGAAGAGCGTCCCGGCGGCCCGGTGGACGCGCCCCTCGGCGACGAGGTCGACGGCGACGACGGAACTGAAGGCACCGGGGTCGGTCCGGCTCTGCTCGACAAGATCGATGCCCCGCTCCCGAAGGAGAACCTCCGCGTTGACGATGTTGACGTCGTCAGCAGCCCCTTCCAGGAGCCCCGCGGCGAAGGCGGCGGTGACGAGCTTCGTCGATCGGGACGCGACTTCGCCGCGGTAGGCGATCGAGCAGGACCGCGGCGGCGCGTCGTCGAGTTTCGCCAGGAGGAGGCCGAGGCGCCAGGCGAGGTCGAGAAAGCCCTTGACCCCTTCGAGCGAAGCCGGATCGATGGGGCTGGAGTTCACCGAATGGCGGATGGCACCGGTGGCGAGGAAGTCGACGAGCAGCCCGACCCCCTCCACCGCCACCTGCGACTGGGCCTCTTCGGTGCTCGCCCCGAGGTGCGGCGTGACGAGCACACCCGGCTTGTCGAACAGGGGGGACTCGGTGCACGGCTCCTTCTCGAAGACGTCGAGGGCGACCCCGGCGATCACGCCGCGATCGAGCCCCTCGGCGAGCGCCTTTTCCTCGTAGATCCCACCGCGGGCGCAATTGATGAGTCGGACACCCGGCTTGAGGAGATCGAGTTCCTTCATGCCGACGAGGTACTTCGTCTCGGCTGTGAGGGGCGTGTGGACCGTGAGATAATCGACTTCGGGGAGCATGGCATGAACGCTGGGAACCAGTTCGATCCCCAACTCGGCGGCACGTTCCACCGAGAGGAACGGATCGAAACCGAGCACCCGCATTTCGAACGCCCTGGCCCTGGCTGCCAGCGTCTGGCCGATACGGCCGAGGCCGACGATGCCGAGGGTCTTGCCTGCGACCTGAACCCCCATGAACTTGTTCCGATCCCAGCGATGGGCACGCAGGCTCGCGTCCGCGGCGGCGATGTTCCGGGAGAGGGACAGGAGCAGCGCGAAAGCATGTTCCGCCGTGCTCACCGTGTTCCCGGCCGGCGTATTCATGACGACGATGCCCTGCCGGGTGGCCGCATCCTTGTCGATGTTGTCGGTGCCCACCCCGGCACGCACGATCGCCTTGAGGCGCTGGTTGCCGGCGAGCACCTCGGCGGTGATCTTCACGCCGCTGCGGCAAATCGCCCCATCGTGCCGGGCCAGTGCCCCCCTGAGGGCGTCACCGGAGAGCCCCGTCGCCACCTCGTAGGTGATGCCGTGCGCCGCCGCGGCGTCGAGGAGGGCCAGGCCGTCCGGGCTGAGGGTGTCGAGCACGATGATGGAGGGCATGAACGGCTTCTCGGCAGGGTGGGGGAGGCGTCGCGGTCTCTTTCGACCGATCACAATGGGTGACGGTGGGGCTCGCCGTCAGGCGTCAGCCACCGTGAGACTTCTGAAACTCGATCATGTAGTCGCGGAGCTTGGCGACCCCTTCGACCGGCATCGCGTTGTAAATGCTCGCCCGGATTCCGCCGACGGAGCGGTGTCCCTTGAGGTCGACCAATCCCCGAGCGGTAGCGCCCTTGACGAACTCCTTGTCCATCGCCTCGTCGCGGAGGCGGAAGGTGACGTTCATGTCGGAGCGGCAATCAGCGCGGGCATGGCCGTGGTAGAAGCCGGCCGAACGATCGAGGACGTCGTAAAGCGTCTTCGCCTTGGAGGCATTGTGGCGGGCCATCCCGTCGAGGCCCCCCATCCTGTTTTTGATCCACTGGCAGACCAGACCGAGGATGTAGACGGCGAACACCGGCGGGGTGTTCGACCGCGATCCGTTCTTCACGTGGGTCCGGTAGTCGAGCATCGTCGG
>JBIIQL010000310.1:0-4951 GCA_044342095.1 Pirellulales bacterium | reverse complement strand
TCGTCGGCGTGGCGACCGCGATGCGGATCATGGTCGCGTTCGGCTCGAGCTTCGAACTTCAGCTCGCTCCCTTCCTGGCTGTCATCGTCGGGGGGGCGATCGGCCTCTACGCAGCGCTCTCGGCGCGCAATCCATCGCCGGCCATCGGCTGGGCCTCGGCGCTCCTCCCGGCCTTGACGTTCGTGGCGATCACCTCGTTCCTCCAGGGGAACAGCCTCCAGGTGCTGTTCGTGACGATCGTGGCCTATGGCTTTGCCACACTCGCCCTGCTCGTCCCGGCGATCGGGGCCTTCGATCTGCTGACCGGCCGGACGACGTCGGGAGAGTGACCCGTTACCGTGGGGGCGGGGCGATCGTGGCGGCAGCCACCGGCCCGGCGGAAGCGCGGCCGTCGAGGTTCGCCAATCGCTCCGTCGTGTCGGCCGGAGCGCCGCCGCGGGCGATCGCCGCCCGGTAACTGTCGCGGGCGTCCTCCGTGCGGCCGAGGGCCTCCAGGGCCATCCCCTCGAGGGCCAGGACGAGCCCGGGCGTCTGTTGCGGGCCGTA
Organism: Pirellulales bacterium; assembly: GCA_044342095.1. Taxonomy (GTDB): domain Bacteria; phylum Planctomycetota; class Planctomycetia; order Pirellulales; family UBA1268; genus QWOP01. Next base: position 4,405 of record JBIIQL010000310.1, on the reverse strand, counting down.
GGATTCGCCGAGGGCCGCCAGGGTCGACAGGGCCCGTCGGGGGCGGCCGAGCCGGCGGTAGACCTCGGCCGTGTCGAGGAGGAGGCCACGGTCGTCCGGCGCGATCGCCAGTCCGTGGTGGAAGTCGGCGAGGGCGGCTTCGTCCTGGCCACGCGCCAGCGAAACCTGCCCGCGGAGGTGCCAGGCGTCGGCCGACTGCGGGGCCGCCTGGAGCGCGGCGCTGGCGAGTCGGTCGGCGTCGTCGAGGAGACCGAGTTCCATCGTCATCCGTCCGCCAGCGAGGCACAGCGGGACGTCGTCCGGGGCGAGGCGGAGCGCCTCGTTGATCTGTTCGACGGCCTCCATCCGCTCCCCGCGTTGCCAGAGCACCGAGGCATAGTGACGGCGGGCATCGATGTCGGTCGGGCACCGTTTCACCGCCTGGGCGAGGAGCGTCTCGGCACCGGCGAGATCCTGCTGATCAGCGGCGGAGAGCCCTTCGTTCGAGAGTCTCCGCGCCTCGGCGAGTTGCTGCTGTGGCCCCGCACTGTGGCGATTGACGAGCCTGCAGCCCGAGCCCGTGGCGACGACACCGAGCATGACCGCGGCGCTGACGGTCACCGCCACGGCCGTGCGGGGGCGGGGAGGCGGCTCGTCGAGCCCAGGAACGCCTGTGCCCTCCGCCGAGGGGCGCGACGGGGTCGGCCTCCCCCAGCGGATCGCGGGGGAGGCCTCGAGGCTGCGGAGTTCCTCGCGGAGCTCTTCGGGGGTCATCCGGATCCGCTGCTCGCCGCGGCGACGGAGGAGGAGCCAACGCACGACCGCCACCGCCACCATCGCGGCGAGTGTCGGAGCGAGCAGGGCGAGGGCCTCGGGGATCGCGGCTGAGGCAAGGCTGACGGCCACCGGCAGCGGGGCATCGACGCGCACGCCATCGGCGATGGTGCCGACGAGCTTGGCCATCCGCTCGAGCGAGCGGGAGGCCACCCATGCGGGGAGCGCAAGCCACACCAACCCTCCGGCGGCGGTCGACAGCGTCGCCGGAGCGATGATCCGCCGCAGCCCGGCCAGGGGATCGATCCGACGGAGGTCCGGGGTGAGCGATCCAGGATGCCAACGGAATCCATCGACGAGCAGTCGGACCGCCAACGACGCGCCGGCCGCCACGATGATCACCGCGATCGTGGGGAGCACCAGCCCGATCGCTGGCCACAGTTGCAACTCGGCCTGGGGGGCGAGCCGTGCCGGCGCGCAGGCATCCTGGATCGCCGACAGCGCCGCCGACAGCGTCGCCCGCCACCACGCGGGGAGGAGAAGAACGGTCACGGCGACGCCCACGCTCCAGGCAGGGAGCGCCGCGGTGGGGAGCATGCCTTCCCGCTCGGCGAGTTGTCGACGGCGGCTCGTTGCCGGGAGAGTGCGTTCGGAGGCGTCGCTCATCGGTGCCCCCCGGAGCGGGTGGGACGCGACGCCCCCGACGACGGTGTCGCGACAGGGGCCGGAGCGGCGATCGATGCCGCGAGCATCGGCAGCAGGCGCGGACCGGCGGCCCGCGACCACGCCGAGGCATTGACGAAGATCATCGCCAGCACGACCAGCGCCGTGGCGGCGTGGAGCATCCCCGGGCCCGGGTCACAGGACGCCGTTCGGAGGGAGAGCGCGGCGACGAGTTGGAAGACGAGTACCGCCGCCAGTGTCGGAACTGCCAGCGACACCGCCAGGCCGATCGCCATCGACGGCATCCGCAGCGCCCAGGATGCGAGCTGGGATTCGAAGGCCGGCCAGGCGGTCGCACGTTCGCTGAGGAACCCCACCGGCATCGATCGGACCCCGTCGATGAGCGTGACGAGGACGGTATCGAGCCCGCCGGCAGCGAGGAATCCTGCCAGCGCCAGCCAGCGGGCCAGTCGAGCGACGCCCGCCGACGATCCCGCCGCACCGTCCTCCTCGCCATCTTCCCAGGTGAGTCCGGCGATGCCGCCGATGATCTCGCCGGCCCAGGCGACGGCGCTGACGGCCGCCGCCACGGTCAGTCCGAGGCACAGTCCGACGCACGCCTCCCCCGCGATCACTCCCAGCGCCGTCGCGAGCTTCAGTTCGGCGGAGACCAGCGGCGAGGCGACGAGGGCCGCCGGCAGGGCCGCGAGCGTCACGAGGAAACCGAGGGCGATTCGGGTTCTGAACTCGACGGTCGGCAGGAGGGCATGGGCGGCGATTTCGAGGCCCAGCACCACGCGGGCGAGCAGGCCGGTGGCGACAAGCAGGCCCGGGCCGCCGGAGGCATCGATCGAGTTGGCGAGCGCCGACAGGGCATCCATGCCGTCACGACCCTCCGGCCGCGGCGCGGAACAGGTCGACCATCCGCTCGAGCATCCAGGGAAGCGTCGCCACGAGCGAGAGCCCGACGACGAGGAGCCGTGGGAGGAGGCCGACCGCCGTCTCGTGGATCCCGGTCGCTGCCTGAAGGAGGCCCATGAACAGGCTTACGAAGAACGCCACCACGAGCACCGGTGCCCCGACGTGCATCGCGGACAGGAGGGCGTGGCGGAGAAGTTCGGCGAACTCGGTTTCGACCACGGGAACCTCTCGGACGGGGGCGCGGGGCTGCGGCGATCGACCCGCTCAGGCTGCGGTCCGCATGCCATCGAGGAGGGACTGGACCACGAGCGACCAACCGTCGGCCATGACGAACACGACGAGTTTGAGCGGCAGGGAGACCGTCGCCGGCGACACCATCCCCAGGCCAGTCGAGGCCAGGAGCGTCGCCACGAGGAGATCGAGCACGAGGAACGGCAGCAGCAGCCGGACACCGATCGAGAAGGCGGTCTTCAGTTCGCTGACGAGGAATGCCGGAAGGAGGGTCTCCAGGGGGACTTCGTCGTAGCTGCGGACCTCGCGTGGCGCCGTGGGATGACGGGCCAGGAAGAGGAGCATCGTCTGGCGGTTCCCGGCCAGTTCGATTTGGCTCGCCATCCAACGGCGGACCGGGACCGATCCACGCTCGAAGGCGGTGTTTGCGTCGATCCGTCCCTCCTGCAGCGGTTGCACCCCCTCGCGGTAGGCCGATGTCCACACCGGCCACATCACCAACAGCGACAGGAAGAGCGCCAGGGAGGTCACGATCTGGTTGGAGGGGAGGCCTTGGGTGCCGAGACCCTGGCGGACGAGGGAGAGCACCACCGACATCCGCACGAACGACGTCGTCATGAGGAGGATCGCCGGGGCGATGCTCGCCACGCCGAAGAGGATCACCGCCGAGAGGATCCCGTCGACCGAGCGGGGGCCGAGCGCCCGGGCGGTGAAATCGCTCCAGGCTGGCAGGGCAGCGATCTCGGTCGTCGGTCGGCCGCCGATGGCTGAGCCGATCGGCCCGGCGGGGGATGGCTCCGCGGTCGACGTCGCTGTAGGAAGTTCGGGAAGCGCTGGGCCCGCGGCTTCGGCACCATGGGCCGGCGCTGACGGGAGCGAGGCGAGAGCGAGGACGACGGCTCCGAGGAGGGCCCGGGCGGCGGCCCGCGCCCGCAGCGGCAGACTGACGCGGGAAAGGACGCCAGCGGATCCCGTCGGGCCGGTCGGCAGGCAGGCGGCGCTGATGGCGTCAGTGACGCCCGGGTCGTCGATCTCGGCGAGGGTCGTACAGGTCGCCCCCGACACGCCGACGAGGATCGTCTTCGGACCGAAGCGGACGATCCGGGCGACGTGCTGTCCGCCGAGGGAGGCTTCGCCGAGAACGGCGAAAACCTCGGCCGGCGGTCGCTGCATCGTCCGTCGCCCGTTCCACTTCAGGAGCACGACGGCGGCGAGCAGCGCCCCGAGAAAGGCCGTGACGCGAAGGTCGAGGCTCGAGGACCCGCGGGCGTTCCCGGATCGATCATCGGCGTTCATCGTGGCGTCGGTGGGGATGGCTCCGATCGGAATGGCGTCGGGAAAGGTCGGATCGAGGAGCCGGGCCGGCGTGACCTCCGCGATCGGCTCAGCCGACGATTCGGCGAGCCCTTCGGCCCGAGCCCAGGACGCATCGGGCGCACCGCTGAGCGAGGCGATCAAGAAGGCGATCAGGCCGACTGTCACGACGACGTGGCGAAGCCGCACGGCGATCCGAGCGCCGACGGGGGGACGTGTCGCGGTCGTTCGTGACAGGCTCGAACTCATGCGGCCAGCCTCCGGTCGTCGGCAGCGCCGGTGTGACCTTCGTCTTCGGAGGCCTTCCAGGACGGGAATGATTCCTCCGGCTGCCCACCGCTGCGACTGCCGGCCCACCACAGGAAGCCTGCGAGCAGCCCGACGAGGACGCTCGTGGCAGCCAACCACGCTTCGCGCGGGAGGTCGGGCAGCGGATGGTGCGACGTCGGGCCGGCGACTTCGGACTGGATCGTGACATCCGCAGACGAGGGGCGATCGGTCGGGGTTCGAGGGCCGTCAAGAT
>JBIIQL010000309.1:0-4955 GCA_044342095.1 Pirellulales bacterium | reverse complement strand
GTCGTCGCGGCGTCGGTCCCCGTCGTGATCGAACCGGCGTCGGAACCCTCGCCGTTGGTACCGTCCGCCGCCCCGCTCCCCCCGCAGCCGCTCGACCTAGCTGATGTCCCGGCCCGTCCGATCAAGGACGACGAGGTTCCGGCACCGGTGGCCGTGGCGGCGCTCATTGAGCCGCAGGGGCCTTCCCCGTCGCTCGCTGACGTGCTGGCGGAGAAGGTCAACGATGCGGTCGCGCCGATGCCGCCGACCCCGGAATCGTTCGAGCCGCCCACTGCGGCTACCGCCCCGGCCGTGCCTGCCGGCCCGGCCGTCAACAACGCCTGTTTCGCGACCCGCGTGCGCGGCTGGGGGAACGTCGAACGCTTCCCATCGACGACGTTCCGGCCGGGACAGGAAGTGATCGTCTACTTCGAACTCGACCGCCTCCAGATCCGTTCGACAGGCGACGGGCACACCACCGGCATCGACTCGAGTTTCCGCCTCATCGATGGCGGTGGAGAGCGGGTCGGGCAATGGTCGTTCGAACCGATCGTCGAGACCTGCCCTGCCCCGCGGCGCGACTACTTCGCTCGCTACTTCCTTCGCATCCCGGAGGACGCCAAGCCCGGTCGTCACCGCCTCGAGTGGAACGTCACCGACACCGTGGCCGGGGCGAGCCGTCAGGCCCATCTCGATCTCGACGTCGTGCCGGTCCCGTGAGTTGACCTACCGCCCTGCCCTTGGGCGGCCCGGGAGGAAGGCTTCTGGGATGAGAGCCGCGAGGCCGCGCCGCTTCGGGGCTGGTTCCACCGGTGGCGGAACCGCTCCTGAAGCGGGGGCGGGCGCGGCGAGAATCTCGCGGGTAGCCGCGACGAGCATCACGTTTCCGGCGGCGGCCGGCTCGATGGCCGTCAAGGGCCGGTCACCCCCCTGCCCTGCTGGCGGGATCGGTGCCGGAGGAACGCCGGCCGGCGGCGTCTGCGGAGCGGCCGGTGGCTGCGGTGGACGATCGACCGGCGGGGGCACGGCCGCTTTCGGCTTCGCTTCGGCCGGCGCCGCGGGCTGTGGCTTGTCGGCCCCGTCCGGCTTCTTCGCCGCCGGCGCCTCAACTTCCTCGGGCGACGTCCCCTCGCTCATCGGCTGCGCCGCCGGGGCATCGGCCCGTGGTGGGAACTCCTCGAGCTGGAGGAGATCGGCGATCGCCACGGCGCCGGTCCAGCGTTCGGCCTGGGCATCGACGTAGGCCAGTTCGGTCTCGGTGAGGATCTTCTGTGCCTGAAGGAGGCTCAAGAAGGTGACCTCGCCGCGGGCATAGAGAGTCTGGGTGAGGGTCACCGTTTCCCGGGCCTTGGGGAGGATGTATTCCTCGTACCAGTCGACGAGCCGCTGCGACGTCCGGTAGGCGGCCACGGCCTGGGCGGTCTGCGTGGCGAGGTCGAGTTCCACCATCCGCAGGTCGGCCCGCGCCGTGGCGATCTCGGCCCGGGCGGCGCGGATGTTGCCCTGATTGCGGTCGAAGAGGGGCACCGACATCATCACCTGCGCGAGCCCCTGATCCTGGGCGGGGATGCCGACCTGCCGCTGGTAGCCTCCCATGAGGTTGATGTTCGGGATCGGCTGGACGACGGCCCGCTCGAGGGCCCATTGGTTGCCGGCGATCCGCGCCTCCGCGGCCCGCGGCATGGCATTGCTGCGGACGACCGCCTCCTGAAGCTCCTTGAGGTCGAAGTTCGGAAGTTCCTGGAAGAGATCGGCCTCGAGCCGTTCGATGTCGACCCGTGGGAGGCCGATCGCGGCGGCGAGTTCGCGTCGTCCGGTCTCGATGAACACCGTCGCGTTGAGGATCCGCACCTCGGCCCGGTCGCGCTCGATGCTCCAAAAGAGGACGTCGGCCTTCGTGCCCTCGCCCGCCTCGGCGAGCTGACGGCCGATCTCGTAGGAGCGCTTCGCGATGTCGAGGAGGAGTTTGTAGATCTCGATTCGGCGCTGGGCGACGAGAAGTTGGTAATAGCTCTGGCGCACCCCGCGGAGGACGTCGAAGCGGGCCCGGATCAGTTCGTACTCGGCCCGCTGGATGTCGCGGATCGCGGCCTGCTGTTGGAGCCGGAGTTTGCCGGCGGTGACGAGGTCTTGGGCGACCGTGCCGCTCCACTGGCTCTCCGGCCCGGCCATCTGTGGACTGAAACCGGCGATCACCGGATTGGGATAGAGGCGGGCCTGCACCGCCTTGCCGCGGGCGGCCTCGACGGCGGCGCGGGCGGCGAGCATCCGCGGGTGGCTCCGCTCCGCCAAGGCGACGAACTCTTCGAGCGTCCGCGGGGAGGGCACGAGGCCCTCCATCGTGAGGCCATCGATGAGGCCGTCGTCGGGCGTCACCGCCAGCGGCACTTCCGACGAAGGAAGTTGCATCGGGGCCCCCGGTGGGCGCGGCCAGTTGGCCTCCTCGGCGGCCGCCAGCGGGAAGCCACTGGCGAGGGCGAAAGCGAGGGCGGCGCGGGGGGCGAATCGTGTTCGGGGCGACATGGCGGAATCCGGGTGCGGGATCGGGGCGAAAGTGTCCGCCGGGGGAACATCCGGAAGATTCGTCACTCGTTGCCTGATCGCTTCAGAAAACCGCACCGGAACGCTCCGCCGGTTTGGGATCGGAGCTTCGGGGGTGATGGGGTACATTGGCCGTCAGTCCCCCAACTTTCCTTCCTTTCCCGTTCCTCCAGGCTGTCCCCGAAACGGGTGGCGCGACACCGTGGCGATCCTCCGAGCCGAGCACCTCGAGAAGGCCTTCGGGGCAGCCGCCGGATCGACGTCTGGCGTGATGGCGATCCGTGGCGTCGACGTCGAGATCGAGCCGGGGCAGTTCGTGGTGATCACCGGCGCTTCGGGCTCGGGAAAGAGCACGCTCCTCCACCTCCTCGGTGGCATCACCCGGCCGACCGCCGGCAGGGTGCTGCTCGAAGGGGTCGATCTGGCCGCCCTCGGTGACGACGATCTCGCAGTCGTCCGGCGGCGACGGATCGGCTTCGTGTTCCAGCGCTACAATCTTCTCCCGGAACTGTCGCTCGTCGAGAACGTCGGCCTGCCGCTGGTGCTCGACGGCATCCCCGAGGCCCGCTGCGACGCGGCGGCCCGCGCCGCGCTCGAGACGGTCGGGATGGGGCACCGGGCTGAGCACCGCCCCGATGCCCTCTCGGGCGGCGAGCAACAGCGGGGAGCGATCGCCCGAGCGCTGGTCGCCTCCCCGGCGATCGTCCTGGCCGATGAGCCGACCGGGGCCCTCGACTCCGAAAACTCGCGCCGCGTCGTCGAATTGCTCCGCTCGCTCGTCACCGATCATGGCCAGACGGTCGTCCTCGTGACCCACGATCCTGGCATCGCTGCCGCAGCGGGGCGTTGCATCCGCATGGCTGACGGGCGGATCGTTTCCGACAGCCTCCAGGCCGGCAGCCCGGTCGGCGGCGGTCGCCCCCCGGTTCCCCGCCAAGCCCCGCAATCGCCCGGTGGCGGCAGACGGTCCGGAAGGAAACGCCGATGAGCCTCGGCGTGTTCGAGTTGCGCCGACTCCTCGTCCGGCAGTGGACGCGCCGGCCAGGCAGGGCGCTAGCGACGATCGCCAGCGTCGCGGTCGCCGTCGGGGCGGTCGTGGCGACGTGGGTCTCGGCCGATGCCTCGCGCGCCGGCTACAAGAAGCTCACCTCGTCGATCGAGGGGGTGCCGGCCGTCGACATCCTCTCCCGCGAGGGGGGCCGGTTCGAGGCGGCCGACGTGCCAGGGTTGGCGGCGCTGCCGGGTGTCCGCGCGGTCGTGCCGCTCTTCTACCGGCCGACCCTCCTCCGCGTGGGTGAGAAGCGAGTCCGCGAGATCGCCGTCGGCGTCGACGCGGAGAGACTTGCCTCGATCGGCCTCTTGGAACTCGCCAAAGGACGCGTCTGCGCCGCCGACGACGAGGTGGTGCTCGACGACACCCTGGCCGCGAGCCTGGGAAAGACGGTCGACGACGAGATTCTCTTCTTCGCCCGGCGGGGCATCCGGCGGATGACCGTCGTCGGGCTCGCCGTGTCGGCGTCGATGCGGTGGTTCGGCGAGGGGGCGGGCGTGATCGTGAACATCGGCACCCTCGAGTCGATGTCGGGGGCCGCGGGTCTCGTCGATCGGGTCCGCGTCGCCCTCACCCCCGAGGCCGATCGGAAGAAGTTCGTCGAATCAGCAGGCAAGCTGCTCCCGGAGACGCTTCTCGCCGAGGTGCCGGCGGGCCGGGCCGGCATGGCCGAGGACGTCATGCATTCGGCCGACCTCGGGCTCGACTTCGTCACCGGCCTGACGGTGGCGATGAGCTGGTTCATCGTCGGCAACGCCATGCTCATGAATGTCACGGAGCGCCGCCGGTCGTTGTCGCTGGTGCGTCTCCTCGGGGCCAGTGGCCGACAGATCCGCCGCATGATCACGATGGAGTCGGCGCTCCTCGGAGCCGTCGGCGCAGCCATCGGCGTTGCGGCCGGCCTCGCTGCGGCGAGGCCGATCGCCGCGGGGATCTCCCGCTCGCTCCAGGCGCCCTTCACCGGGCTCGTCGTCCACCCGGCGATCATTCCGCTCTCCGCGCTGATGGGGATCGTCGTCGCGGTGGCGGCGGCGTGGTGGCCGGCGCGGCAGGCGGCCGCCGTCGATCCGCTCGAAGGGCTCGCCAATGCCCCTCCCCCTCCCTCCCCCGGCGTTCCCTGGCGATTCATCGGTGCGGCGCTGGTGCTGTGGGCGTTTGCCACGGCGATGCTCGTCCTGGTGATTCTCGAGAAGCTGCCACCACGGGCGGCCGTGCCGGCGGGGATCGCGATGCTCTTGTCCTTCGTGGCGATGACGCCGGTGATCCTGCCGCCGATCGCCCGGGCCTGTGCCGCGCTCGTGCCGCGTCGCTTCCGCATCGAGCGCGAACTCGCCCTCGAGCAAATCCTCCGCCAGCCGGTGCGCACGGCGCTGACCACCGGCGT
>JBIIQL010000308.1:0-4980 GCA_044342095.1 Pirellulales bacterium | reverse complement strand
CCTCTTCTACTTCCTCGCCGACGGCCGACGGATGTTGGCCGCGGTGACGCGTCTGATCCCCCTCGATCCCCGCTACCAGTGGCAGCTCCTCCAGGAGTTCGAGGAGGTGAGCCGGGCGGTCGTCAGCTCGACCCTCTTGGCGGCGATCGTCCAGGCGATGCTCGCCGGTTTCGGGTTCTGGGTGGCGGGCCTCGCGAATGTCTTCCTGCTCACCCTCCTGACCTTCTTCGGAGCGCTCGTGCCGTTTGTCGGCGCCGCCGCCGTGTGGGGCTCCGCCAGCTTCTATCTTCTGTTCTTCGCCAAGAACACGTTCGCCGCCGCCGGGCTGGCCGTGTGGGGGATGGGGGTGGTGTCCACCGTCGACAACATCATCAAGCCGATCGTCCTCCATGGGCAGTCGAAGCTCCATCCGCTCCTCGCCCTCCTCAGCGTCCTCGGCGGTGTCGGCGCCCTCGGGCCGATCGGGAGTTTCGTCGGGCCGATCGCCGTGGCCTTCCTCCAGGCGGCCCTGACGATGCTCCAGACCGAGCTCGACAGCCTCGACGTCGGGAATCCGGCCCGGGATTCCGCCGTCGGACAGGAGGATTCCGCGGCAGTTGCACAAACCGCCGTCGAGAGGTTGAAATCCCCCTGACGCAGAGCCTGTTCACCGGAGACGTATTCGCATGCTGCTGGAAACCCTTGTCCTCTTCGCCGGCCTGCTCGCCATGGGGATCGAAGCCGCCTACGTGCCCGACCCAGGGGGGGGCGGCGACTACCTCGTGCGCGTCGAGCCTGACCTGATCCGAAGCGCCGGAGTCGCCAGCCCGCTGACCAGCGACGTCCCGGCCGATGCCCGCGATGTCCGGCGAGTGAAGATCTTCGTCTCCGACACCTGGCCCGCCGGCGTCGATCGCCTCGTCTCGGAAGCGGCGAAGCGCCCCCGAGCCGCCCAGGCCACCTCGCTGCCGCTCGCCGCGTCGCGTTCTGGCGGGATCGCCGCCGGCGGGGAGACTGTCGCGGCGGTCACCGATCGCCCCTGGCCGCTCCTCATCGGCAGCCTCCTCACCCTCTTCCTCTCGCTCGGTGCCAACGCCTACCTCGGCCTCCTCTTGGCAAGCATGCGGCAGCGCTATCTGCGGGATGTACAGCAAGGGGTGGTGGTCAGGTAGGCGTCCTCCGGGAGGGCTGCCATGTCGAGGTCGCCTTCCTTCAGGGGCTGTTCATGCTGCCGTTCGCGCTGGCGATCTTCACCGGGGCCTTCCTCCTCTTCCTCGGGCAGCCACTGGTCGGCAAGTACATTCTCCCCTGGTATGGCGGCGGCCCCGGTGTCTGGACGACCTGTCTCCTCTTCTTCCAGGGCGTGTTGTTGACGGGCTACGCCTACGCCCACGGGCTGACGACGTGGCTGTCGCCGCGCCGCCAGGGGATCGTCCATGTCTGCGGCCTCGCTCTGGCCCTCTGCTTCCTGCCGATCTCGCCCGGGGAGCAATGGCGCCCCGGCGCTGGCGACGATCCCGTCCGATCGATCCTCCTCCTCCTCACCGCCACGCTCGGGCTGCCGTTCCTCGTCCTCTCGGCGACCGGCCCGCTCCTCCAACGCTGGTTCAGCCTCGTCCACCCCGGCATCTCCCCCTACCGGCTCTACGCGCTTTCCAATGTCGGATCGCTCCTCGCCTTGCTCGCCTATCCGGCGATCGTCGAGCCGCGGCTGACGCGGGCGGCCCAGGCGGGGGCCTGGTCGATCGGGTTGGCCTGCTTCGCGACCGCCTGCGTGGCCTGCGCGGTCCGCGTCTGGAAGGTGGGGGATCGTCGGGCCGGCGTTTCGGACGAGGGGCGCGACGCAGCCGCGGGCGACAGTGAGCAAGCCGGCGACGCCATCCTCTGGGTAACGCTCCCCGCGATCGCGTCGGTGTTGCTCGTGTCGACGACGACCAGGCTCTGCCAGGACGTGGCGGCGATGCCGCTGTTATGGGTGCTGCCGCTGGGGATCTATCTGGTGACGTTCATCGTCTCCTTCGATCACGCCGCCTGGTATGTCCGGGAGCCGTTCACGGCCTTGGCCGCCCTGGGCGTCGTCGTCACCTGGCAGCTCCTCGAAGCGGGCAACTCCGCCCCGCTCAAGCTCCAGTTGATCGGGCATCTGGGGACGCTGTTTGCGGCCTGCATGGTCTGCCACGGCGAGCTCTACCGCCTCAGGCCCCCCCCCCGCCATCTCACCGGCTATTTCCTCGCCATCGCCGCGGGGGGGGCGATCGGTGGATTGGCCGTAGCGGTCGTCGCTCCGAGCTTGTTCAACGACGACTACGAGTTGCCGATCGGGCTGTGGATGCTCCTGGTGGCGCTCGGGGCCCTGTCGTTTCGGCACCGCAGTCGGGCGATCCCGCTGGCCGCCGCCCTCGGGACACTCGTCGGCGTGGCGGCCGTGCCGGTGTTACGGAGCCTCTGCAACCACGGTGGCTCGGTCGCCGTCGAGGCGGCCCGCTTCCTCCCCACCGCCGCGCCGTGGGTGGCCGGCTTCGCGATCCTCTTCGTGGCCTGCCTCTGCGACCCGTGGCGGCGGTCCCTCTCCCCGCCGTGGCGACCAGCCGCCGGGGGATTTCTCATGCTCCTGGCGGGCGCGGCCGGCACGGCCTTCCTGCTCCTCGTCCAAGATCCGGCCGATCGGCCCATGGTCCGCAGCCGCAACTTCTACGGCACGCTCGAGGTGATCGAGCCCCCCGTGACCGAATCCCGCGAACGCCACCGGCTCCTCGTCCATGGGGCGACGACGCACGGCCTCCAGCTCACCGATCCGGCGCGAACCCGGATCCCGACGACCTACTATGCGACGACGAGCGGTGTCGGGCGGGCCGTGGCCAGCCTCGGCGCGGGGGATGGGTGGCTCGAGCCCCACGCCATCGGTCTGGTGGGGCTCGGCGTGGGAACCCTTGCGGCCTACGCCCGGGAGGGGGATTCGCTCCGCATCTACGAGATCAACCCGGCCATCCGTGACCTCGCCAGGGATCGCTTCAGCTATCTCGACGAGTGCCCGGCGAAGGTCGAGACGGTGATGGGGGACGCGCGGCTCTCGATGGAGCGTGAGCTCGAGGCCGGCACCCCGCAGGCCTTCGATCTCCTCGCCCTCGATGCCTTCTCGAGCGACGCCATCCCGGTCCATCTCCTCACCCGTGAAGCCTTCGAGACGTACCTCGGACATCTGGCGCCGGACGGGATCCTCGCCATCCACATCTCCAACCGCTATCTCGATCTCGCCCCGGTCGTGGAACGCCTCGCCGATCACTTCCAGCTGGCGATCGTCTCGGTGAACGATTCCGGAGGGGATGAGTGGTGGATCTACAGCTCCACCTGGATGATCCTGGCGCGGAACCGCGACGTCCTCGAGCGGGAGGGGATCGCCGAAGCCTCCGATCCCTGTGGCAAGGGAATGGGCTGCGAGTTGTGGACCGACGACTTCGCGAGCGTCTGGTCGATCCTCATGCCGTGACGGGCCGGGGCCCGATCAGGCCCCGCGGCCACGGGCGCGTTTGCCACGCGGAGCGGGCTTCGGCGCCGCCCCCTTCGTCGCCCGCCGCTGGGGGCTGGCATCGGCGTCGTCCGCGACGTGGTCATCGGCCAGGTCGAGATCCTCGCCCGCCTGCGACGTCGGGACCATTCCGGCGACCATCTCCATGTGGGGATGGCTCGTGCGCCCGTGGCCGACGCGCGGCACCGGCGTCGTCCCGACCGAGGTGGGGAGCATGGCGGAAGCGGCGGTCGCCGACGGGGCCGTGACGAAGCCGACGTACCCGAGCCCGGCGAGGTGACCGGAGTGGATCACCGTGTGCGACGGCATGCGGAGGCTGCCGTGGAAGGGATACCCCAGGCCCCCCTGCGAATGCCTCGGCATCGCCACGGCCGCCTGGGCGGGCATCGGGGGCGGAGGTGCCACCGGCACGACGACCGGCGGAGAGTGCGACACGACCGCCGCCGGGGCGAGATGCTCGATGACGATCCGCGTCCGCGGGGCGGGGGAGAGTGGCGCGGGAGCGGGGGCCATGGGCTCCGGCCGACGGACCTCGACGCGCACCGTCTCCGGCTCGGCGACCACGATCGGCGCTGCGGCGACCGGCGGCGGCGGAAGGCTCGCTCCGGAGAGCGAGCGAACCGACGCGCCGACGCCACGGAAGATGTTGGCCACGTGGGCGTGGCAGGTGAGGACGAGCATCTGCCGCTCGCGCGGCTGATCGGCGACGAACTCCATGAGCACCTCCGCCGCCGCCCGGGCCCGGCTGTCGTCGAAGTTGACCAGTGCGTCGTCGATGACGATGGGGAGATGAACGCCATGCCGCTCGAGATCACGGACGAGCGCCAAGCGGAGCGCGAGAAACACCTGCTCGCGTGTGCCGCGGCTGAGCCGGTCGGGGTTCCAGGAGAGATCGTGGGTGTCGTGGACCTCGAGCCGAGCTTCGTGGATCGAGGTCGTGATCCGCGTGTAGTGCCCCTCGGTGAGGCGGACGAGCCACCGGGAGGCCTCGCGGAGGACCGCCGGCTGGTGATCGCGGGCGAAGGCGGCCCGTGTCGAATCGAGCATCTCGCGCGCCGTCTCGAGCGTTCGGCGACGGTGCAACTGCCGCTCGAGATCGTGCTCGAGGGTCGCGATTTCCACCTGCAGGCCCTCGGTGGAGTGATCCTTCGCCGCCGCTTCGACGCGACCGGCAGCGGCCTTCCGTGCCTCGCGCGCCCGTTCGAGCGCCTCGCGCGCGGCGACCGTGCCGAGATGGGCCTCGGCGATCCGCTGGTCGAGCGTCACCTGCTTCGCCCCGGTCAGCCACTGCTCGAGCTCGGGCAGGTCGGCGAGCCTGCGGCGGGCGTCGACCCAGGCCCGCTCGGCGCCTTGCGCCTCGAGCCTCGCCTCCTCGACGAGGGGGCGACGATCGACGAGCGCGAGAAACTCCTTCTCCGTCTCGACGTTCCAGCGGGCGATGATCTCGCGCACCCGACGCTCGGCGAGCTTCACCC
>JBIIQL010000307.1:0-4990 GCA_044342095.1 Pirellulales bacterium | reverse complement strand
CGTTTACGCCCCGGACCGCTCCGTGCGGCGTCCCGGCGGGGGCGCGATCCCCTCCAGTGGCACGAAGCCGTCATGCCCGGGGGGAATCCCCGCCGGGGGGGCACACGACGGGGCGAGGACCCGGCCAACGAGCGATCGCACCATCCATACGGCCGCCGCGACGGCGACCCCGATCGCGATCCCATCCTGGAGGAGCGTGAGCACCGGACACCTCAGCCGATGAGCAACGTGCCGAGTTGATAGGTCACAAACGCCCCCAGCCACGCAAGCGCCGTCATCGCGGTGAACGAAGCCACCGGCCAGACCCAACTCCCGGTCTCCCGCCAGATGACCACGAGCGTACTGGCACACTGGGCGCACAGGGCGAAGAACACCATGATCGACAGGGCGACCGGCAGCGTGAACACCTTCCGCCGGCTGCCGTCCCAGGTCGCGGCCCGGAGGCGGCGGACGAGTGCCGTTCCCCCCTCCTCGCTCCCGGCATCGACGTCGCCGAGGTTGTAGATCACGCCAAGCGTCCCCAGCACCACCTCGCGGGCCGGGAAACTGGCGATCGCCGCACAGCCCAGCCGCCAGTCCCAACCCAGCGGCCGAACGACCGGCTCGATGAAGCGGCCGGAGATCCCGAGGAAGCTCAGACGCTGCGCGGCGCCCCGTCTGGCGGCGTCGAGGCCCTCCGGGGTGTCGAGGGCGTCGAGGGCCGCGGAGAGATCGGCGATCGTCGCGGCGTCGGCCTCGCCGTCGAGCCGGGCGCGGAGGTTCGCGCGTTCGCTCACCACCTCGGCCTCGACCGCGGCTTCATTGCGGGGGTAGTGGGAGAGGGCCCAGAGCACGACGCTCATGGCGAGGATCGTGGTGCCGGCGCCGGACAGAAACGACCAGGTCGCCTCGCGGACGCGGTCGAGAACGATCCGCACCTGCGGCCAGCGCCAGCCGGGGAGCTCCATGACGAACGGCTGCGGCGGACCGCGGAACACCGTCCGCGTGAGCACGAGCGCCGCAAGCGCCGCCACGACCACGCCGAGGGCGTAGAGCGACGCGAGCACGACGGCCGGGAGCCGGAGCCAGGGAATCCCCGCCACCGGCACGTTGGGAACGAACGCGCCGCACATGAGGAAATAGACCGGGAGCCGCGCCGAACAGCTCATGAGCGGCGCCAGGAGGATCGTGAGGAGCCGGTCGCGTGGATTCTCGATCGTTCGTGCCGCCATGATCCCGGGGATCGCGCAAGCGAAGCTCGAGAGGAGCGGGATGAACGACTTCCCCGACAGCCCCACCCCCACCAGAAGCCGATCCATGAGGAACGCCGCCCGCGACAGATAGCCGCAGCCCTCGAGGAGCGCGATCCAGAAGAACAACAGGGCGATCTGCGGGACGAATACGACCACGCTCCCCGCCCCGGCGATCACGCCATCGACGATGAGCGAGCGGAGCGCTCCTTGCGGGAGGAGGCCGCCGACGACCTCGGCGACCGTGTCGACTCCGGCGGAGATTCCTTCCATGAGCGGCGCCGCGAGCCAGAAGATCGATGTGAACACCGCGAGCATCGTCAGCGCGAACAGGAGCGTGCCCCAGACGCGGTGCGTGACGATCGCGTCGATCCGGTCGTCGATCGTGCGCACCACTGGCCGCCGGCGGACGACCCCCTCGACCACCCGTTCGATCCAGGCATAGCGACCGATCGCCTCCCGCGCCGCCGCCGGTTGGGCGGGATCGACGGCGGCGAGCGTCGTCGCCAGCCCTTCTGGCTGTCGGGGGGGCACCGCGGCAAGGATTGCATCGGCGAGCCGAGCGATCCCCTGCCGACGTGGCGCCACCACGGGCACGACCTCGCAGCCGAGCCGGCGGGAGAGTTCGGTCGCATCGACCTCGATGCCCCGATCGGCCGCGGCATCACCGAGCGTGAGGGCGATGATCGTGGGGAGACCGATCTCGATCGCCTGACTGGCGAGGTAAAGATTGCGTTCGAGATTCGTGGCATCGACGACGATCACGATCCGGTCCGGTGCCGGCATTCCCGCCAACCGGCCCCGGAGGAGATCGACGGCCACCTTCTCGTCGGGGCTCTTCGGCGCCAGGCTGTAGGTACCGGGGAGATCGATGAGATCGATCGAACGACCGGCATGGACGAAGCGACCGACCTTCTCCTCGACCGTCACGCCGGGGTAGTTGCCGACGCGCGTGGGAATGCCCGCCAGCGCCGTGAAGAGCGAGCTTTTGCCGGTGTTCGGGTTGCCCAGCAGGGCGACCGAAAGTGGCGGAGACGCGTCCGCAGCCCCCACGGCGGTCACGTTCATGGGGGGGCCAATTTCCCGAAGGGGGTCAGCGGGGCAGAGGGCGCCGGATCGACGCGGAAGCCGACCGCGGCGACCGCGACCCGGCCGACGGAAACACCGCCACGCGGGCAGCATCGCTGCGACGGATCGAAAGCCGGTAGCCCCGGACCTCGAGTTCCAGCGGGCAGCCCAGCGGCGCGGCCCCGATGACCCTGACGTGGACGCCAGGGGTGATCCCCATCTCGAGGAGGCGTTCGGAGGTCGGGTCTGACCCCGTGATCAGTTCGACCTCGGCGGTCGACCCAATGGCGATCTCTCTCAGGCTCGTCACGATCACCTCCCCTCGACCGGCGGCAGCCACGTCGACATCGGCTCACGTCAGCGAATCACCAAGACCACGAAGCCGGCGGGCCTTTCGAGGCAACGCCAGCAAAAGCGGCTTATTGAGACAGAGTCTCAATCACAGCTCTAGTGTAGAACCTTCGGCATCCGAAGGCAAACCAATCGAGTCGAAACCCTGGGGAATCGGCGTGAAAGCCCCCGTCGCGAGGCGATTTCCCGGCCTCTTCGTCACCGGCACTGACACGGATGCCGGAAAAACGTTCGTGGCGGCGATGATCCTCCGCACGCTCGCGGCGAAGGGAATCGGTGTCGGCGCCGCCAAGCCGGTCGCCAGCGGCGTCATCGCCGGAGACCCCAGTGATGCCCAAACCCTCTGGGAGGCGGCGGGCCGGCCCCGGACGCTCTCGGCGGTCTGCCCGCAGGCCTTCGCCCTCCCCCTCGCCCCTCACCACGCCGCCCGTGCGGAGGGACGGACGATCGACGAGACGCTCCTCCGAGAGGGTGTCCTTGCGTGGACCGCAACCAGCGAGTGCCTGATCGTCGAAGGGGCCGGCGGGCTCTTCTCCCCCCTCACCGACCGCCTCCTCAATGCCGATCTCGCCGCTGACCTCGGCGTGCCGCTGATCGTGGTCGACAGCGGTCGGCTCGGCTGCGTCGGCCGGGTGCTGGCGACGTGCTTCGCAGCCGAGTCCCGCGGGCTCGGGGTCGCCGCCGTGGTGCTCTCCCAAATCGATCCCGGCGGCCCCATCGACGAGGATGCCCCCACCTCTCCCGGCCGGATCGCCCGCGACGGCGCCGAGGAGATCGCCCGTCATCTCCCCCGGATCGCGGTCGCCGTGCTCCCCCACGCCGCCGCCGTTACCGCCCCGCCGCTCGACTGGCTCGGGCTCGCCCGCGGTTGATGCAGCGCGCCGCCATCGTCAGCCTGCGGCGCTCAGCCGGACGTCCTCAGCCAGACGTGGGGAGGCGATCGATCGAAAGCGAGAGCGTCGTCTCCCACTCTCCCGCGTCGTTCCCCTCCACGATCCAGTGGGGCATGACGACGACCGATTGATGGACCGACTCGAAGCCCCCCTCCGACTGGCTCACGGTCCGGATCGGGAACGTCCAGATTCCCTCCGGGGGCTTCCCCGACACGGTCAGCCGGGCATCGATATCGACCCAGTCATCGACCAGCCCGATCGTCGTGGCGCCGACGAGATCGAGACGGGTGCCGAGGTGACCGAGGGGCCGGCCCGCTCCGTCGCGGAAGGCTCGCCCCGGCGCGTCGGCGGGCATCCCGGCGAAATTGAACTCCACCGCGAGGTGCTGACGGAATCCGGCGGGGAGCCCCTCGATCCGGTAGGCGATGTCGATCGTCCGCCCGCCGGCGGCGAGCGTCACCGTCTTCCCGAGCGTGAACGGAATCCCCCAGGCGTTGCCGGCCCGGGCGAGCACCACCTCGACCCGACTTTCGCCCTGACGCACCGCGGCCTCGTAGGCCCCGGTGGCGAAGTCACCCCGTTCCATCGCCGTGCCGTCGGCAACGGCCGCGGGATCGACCTCGACATCCCAGAAATGGTCGACGAGCATCTTCCGCCGCGAGGGATCGTGACGGACAAACCGCTCGAGCCCCTCCTCCTTGAACTTCGCCGGCTGCGAGGCGTCGATGATGCTCCGGGCCGCGCCGGGGCCGGCGAGCACCTCGGCGTGATACGCCTCGGGGCGGCGGTCGAGCGTGGCGAGAAGGTTGTGGCGCTGGGCGCGGAGATCGAGCTCGTAGAGGATCCCCCCCCGCGCCGGTGCGAACCAGGCGTCGAACGCCCCGGTGGAAACGCGGATCTCCGTGCGGCCGTCGAAATCCCAGTCGCGCACGACCGCCTCGATCCCCTTTCCTTCCGCACCGCCAGCCGCGTTCCGCCCGGCCCGGTCGAGGAGCGCGTCGGCCTCGATGAGCTGGCTGTAGACGGCATTGCGGAGATGGGGGAGATAGATGCCGCCGAAGGCCCCGTGCCAGTAGGCGCAGTTGCATTGCCCGCGGTGGAGCGCCGTCGTCGCCTGCTCGAGGAACTCCGGGTCGACATCCCCTGCGCCGCGCATCCCCTCGAGCCGTTCGCTCACCGCCATCGCCCGGGCATACATCTCGTTGGCCTCGGGGTAGCGGAGGCGGAAGTTGCGCCAGCTCCCCCCGCGGATGAACGGCGCCACGGCGGCCAGCCGCGGATCGGCCCTGGCGTCGACGCGAGCCCGGACACAAGCCCCTTGGGCTTCCGGCGGGAGAACCCACTCGGTCATCTCGCGGTAGCTGCACTCGGGCAACCAGAGCGTCCCGGCCGGCGGCACCTCGCGGACGACCTCCGACGGCAGGCACATCTCCACCCAATCGGCGTTCG
>JBIIQL010000614.1:0-2601 GCA_044342095.1 Pirellulales bacterium | reverse complement strand
TTCTACACGCAGCCGTCGACGGCCGCCGAGGCGGTCAACTCCTTCGAGGACACCGCCTCGATCATGGCCTTCTTCGAGGATGACATCGGCGTCGCCTATCCGTGGGGCAAGTACGATCAAGTGACGATCCAGGACTTCGTCGCCGGCGGCATGGAGAACACGAGCCTCACCACCCTCACCGACCAAACCCTCCACACGAAAGCGACCGAGACGATCCGCTCGTCGCGCTCCCTCGACGCCCACGAACTGGCCCACCAGTGGTTCGGGGATCTCGTGACCTGCAAGGACTGGAGCCACCTCTGGCTCAACGAGGGCTTCGCCACCTACTACGCCCATCTCTACGACGGCCACAAGTTCGGCCGCGACGAGCTCCTTTACGGGCTCTGGAACGACGCCGAGGGGCGGATCCTCACCCAGGGGGACGACACCCGGCCTGTCGTCTGGAAGGGCTACAAGGACGCCAACGAACAGTTCGACTACCGGGCCTACCCGAAGGGAGGCTGGGTGCTCCACATGCTCCGCAGCCACTTCGGCGACGACCTCTACCGCAAGGCGGTGAAGACGTATCTCGACCGGCACAGCCTGTCGACGGTGACCACCGACGATCTTCGCCAGGTGTTCGAGGAGCTCAGTGGCAAGCCGCTCGACCGGTTCTTCGACCAGTGGCTCTACCATGCCCGCCACCCCGATCTCCGCATCGGCTACCAGTGGCACCCCGACGAGAAGCTCGCCCACGTCACGGTCCGGCAGACCCAGCCGACCAGCGACAAGGTGCTTTCGTTCGCCTTCGACACGGTCGTCCGCTTCACCTTCGACGACGGCACGAGCGTCGAGCGGCCCGTGCGCGTCACCGGCATGTCGCACGACTTCCATTTCCCCCTCGACCGGCAGCCGAAGCTCGTCCGCTTCGATCCCCACTACACGCTCTTGGCCAAAGTCGACTTTCCGTTGCCGGAAGCGATGCATCTGGCTCAGCTCGACGTCGCCGACGATTCGATCGGCCGGATCATCGCCGTGAAGGGGCTCGAGCAGACGCGCTCCCGGGCCGCCGTGGAGCGACTCGGGCGAACGCTCCGTGAGGACGGCTTCCGCGGCGTCCGCGAGCAGGCCGCCCATGCCCTTCAGGCCATCGGTTCTGACGAAGCCCTCGCGGAGCTGCGGAAGTCGCTCGTCCAGCCCGACGCCCGCGTCCGCCGCCGCGTCGTCGAGGGTGTCGCCGCCTACTACCGCCCCGGGGTCATGGAGCAGCTCGTGACGATCGTCGGCACGGAGAAGAATCCGGCGATTCAGGCGGTCGCGATCCACGGTCTGGCGAAGTATCAAGATCCGGCGGCCCGCGACACGATCCTCGACGCGTTGCGATCCGATTCCTACCGTCAGGAGGTGGCCGAGGCCGCGATGGACGCGCTCGGTCAGCATCAGGACCCCTCGCTCCTCCAGCCGCTCATCCGCCTCGTGGAAGCGAAGCCCGATGCCTTTCCGCCTCGGGTGTTGGGAACGGCGCTGCGGACGGCCGGGAGGCTCGGGAGTGTCCGGGAAGACAAGGCTGCCGTTCGGGCGTTCCTCGAGCCCCATCTCCTCGACGCTCGCCCTTCGGTGCGGCACGCGGCGATCGGCGCCCTCGGCGAACTCGGCGATCCGCAGTCCGAGGCACTCCTTCAGGGGCTCGCCAAGCATGGCTCCTCCGATCGCACCGGGAAGGTGGCCGAGGGGGCGCTGGCGGCCCTGCGCGGGAAGCAGCCGCTGGTTCCGGGCGAAGTGAAGGAACTTCGCAGCCAGGTGCGGAAGCTCGAGGAGACGCAGAACAAACTTCTGGAAAAGCTCGACGATCTGGAGCGGCGGTTGAAGGCGAAGGCGGAGCCCGCAGCGCCTCAGCCGGCTCCGGCGGGATGAGGGGCGAGCGACGGGCAGCAGGCGGCCGAAGTCTCATGGAGGAAGGTCATGCAGTCGATTGCTGATTGGGGCGTGCTCCGGCTCGGGATGACACTGGTGGTCCTCCTCTCGTGCGGCGTCGGGCTCACCGCGGCGGCCGCGGCGGAGGACCCGCTTCCGTCCTGGAACGACAGCCCGGCCCGCACGGCGATTCTCGAGTTTGTCGAGCGGACGACGACGCCCGGCTCCCCCGACTTCCTCGAGCCGGCGGCACGGATCGCCGTCTTCGACAACGACGGGACGCTCTGGCCCGAAACCCCGCTGCCCTTTCAGGCCCGGTTCGTCCTCGACGAGCTCAAGCGGCTCGAGGGAGACCATCCGGAGTGGAAGGAGAATCCGGCAATTGCCGCGGCGCTCGCCGGCGACGTCGCCGGAGTGCTCCGATCGGGACCCGGCCAAGGGATGATGCTCCTCGAGGCCACGCACGCCGGGATGACGGTGGATGAGTTCAACGGCCGTGTCCGCCGCTGGCTCGACACCGCCCGGCATCCCGTCTGGAAGCGTCCGTATTCAGACCTCGCCTACCAGCCGATGCTCGAGGTCCTCGACCTTCTGCGGGCTCATGGGTTTACCCCCTTCATCGTCTCCGGCGGCGGGGCCGACTTCATGCGCGTATGGGCCGAGGAGGTCTACGGCATCCCGCCGATCCAGGTGATCGGCTCGTACGGG
>JBIIQL010000306.1:0-5004 GCA_044342095.1 Pirellulales bacterium | reverse complement strand
TGTGTCGCGCGGGGGCCATGCCCTCGGTCGTCGTCGGCCTCTGTTTGGCAGGAGTTGCCGGGGGGCGAGCGTCGTGCGCCGCCGATGTGGTGGAGGGTGAGGACCTGGTCGTTCCGCTTCCCCCGACGGTCGTCGCCGATCCGCTCGGGATGCCGATCGTGCCCCCGAGCGGGCTCGGCCGGTGGCTCGAGACCTCGGCGGCCCGGGGCGACGGCGTCAATCCACCGGCGATCGAGACGGTAGCGAAGCCTCTCGAGGAGTTCGTCAAAACCCCCTGGAAGGCGCCGGCGTTCGCGAGCCCGACGAGGCCCGGCCTGCTCGTCCGCCAGCAAGGGCAGCTTCCCTGGGGCATCGATGCGGAGTGGCGCGTCGGGGTGGCCGTCAATTCGATCGGCCCGGGCAAGGGAGAGTTTGCCGATGCGACGCAGTGGACGATCCGCAAGGAGGTCGCTGGCGACTTCTTCATTTACCTCCACGACCGGGGAAGCGGGTTCGTGAAGAACTTCGGCGAACGGATGTCGGTCTTCGGGCGTTACATCACGACCGGCGACAAGACGAATCCGGTGTCGACGGTGCAGTTCGGGGCGGCGAAGTCGTATTGATGGCGACGCCGCCGCAGGCGCATCAAAAACCCCGCCGGCGGTCGGAACCACCGGCGGGGCTTCGATTGGATTCGAGCACGACGGGGGATCAGCCCTCGAAACGCTTCAGCGCCGTGATCGCGGCGATGGCGCGGTCGGCGTTGCCGAACTGCTCCACGACCTTCTTGGCGGCGAGGAGGTCGTCGATCGACAGTTGCGCGGTGCGGGCAGCGGCTCGGGGCTTCGTCCCCTTCGCGGCAACCACTTCGCCCGACTTGCGGCGCTTCCGCGGGCGGAAGCCCATCCCCTTGAGAACCATGCTCACCTGGGGCGACGACACGACCACGCCCTGCTTCTTGAGGGTGGCCACGATCACCACCGGACGCGGCTTCTCACCGCGCTCCTTCATGGTGGCGGCGAGCTTCCGGATTTCGTCAGACTTGTTAACGCTCTTGGTGTCCTTCTTGTCGACCATCGGGGAAATTGCTCCTCAGGGTAAGCGGATGGGGAAGTCTGTCAGAAGCACTGTCCATCAAGCCTTCCGCCATCGCGGTCCGACGCCGAATGGCGCCAAGTTCGAGATGAGAGATTCCGGTGGCTGCACGCGACCTCAGGGGCAGCGTGGGAGCACGGGAGTTTGATGCAGTGCCGACTTTGTCAACTGGAATTGTACACCGTTAGAAAGCTGTTACAACCCTCTCCGGACGGTATTAATGTCCGGTGGTAGACCCCCTCGGGTGTCAGGTGCGGCGGTGCCGGAGGTGCGGCAAACGAGACCGAGGACGTGGTCACAGCCTCGGCTTCGGCGGTGTTGTCGGGGGAAGA
Source organism: Pirellulales bacterium (assembly GCA_044342095.1). Lineage (GTDB taxonomy): Bacteria > Planctomycetota > Planctomycetia > Pirellulales > UBA1268 > QWOP01. The sequence goes on along the minus strand of JBIIQL010000306.1, from coordinate 3,598 downwards.
AAGTTCGGGGCTCCCCTCACTTTCACCTTCCGACGGTAGACCTTGTCGCCGCAGGTCGCGACGACCGTGTCGAACTCCGGGCCTGCGAAGCAGAGATTCGAAACCCGGCCGTTCGGCGTCGGGATGATCACGTTGACACGTCCCGGCTGATCGCACACCTGGAGCCCCATTCGCGTCGCCACCCACAGCCGCCCATCGCGGTCGACGCGCAGGCCGTCGGCGCCGCTGTCATCGGCGGTGTCGGGAACATGGAGATGGTCGTAACGCTGCTTGTTGGCAAGCGTCCCGTCGGCGGCGACGGAGTAGCTGTACACCCAGTGGCTGCGGCTGTCGGCGACGTAGAGGAGGGTCTGGTCGGGAGAGAGGCAGAGGCCATTGGCAAACAGAAGGCCCGTATCGACGACCGTGTCGGTGCCCGTCGGGCTGATGGCGTGGACCTTGCTCGGAGTCCGGCCATCCCAACCCGGCTCGGTGGCGTAGATGACGCCGGATGCCGCGACGACCAGATCGTTGCCCCGCCAGCCCTTCGCGACCACCGCCGGCTCGCGGTCGGGAGTCCAGGCGAGGATCGCCTCGTCGGCGACGCTCGCGGCAATCAGGCGCCCATCGGGAGCGAAGCTCTGGCCGTCACCGCGGTGGGAGTCCTCGAGCCACGGCTCCGGCTGCCAGTCGGCCGTCAATCGCCATGTCTGTCCCTTGCCGACATCGTTGTAGTAGACCTCCCCCTTGGCATTGACCGCTGGGCCTTCGGTGAAGCCATACCCCTCGCCGACGAGCGTCCATTCCTCGCCGGGGATGAGGATCTCCTGGAGCTGCGGGCTTCCTGCCCCGCGCGTTACCGGCGCTGGCCATCCCTTCCAGAGCCATTCGATCGCCTCGGGGAAGACTGCCGTCGCGTGCTCGTTGTTGTGGCCCCCGTCCCCCCATTCGTGTTTCACCTCGTAGCCGGCGAAGGTCAGCGAGCGTTCGAGGGCCTGATTGGCGATCCACCAATCCCCGCCGTAAATGTTGAGATCCTGCGATCCTCCCTGGAGGAAGACGCGGATCGGCTTCGGCTCGAACTTTCGCACGAGCGTGGCATATTCATGGCCGCCACGCAGCCCGACGTACGTCCCGATGCCGCTGAAGACTCGGCTGAAGGCGTCCGGGCGCTCCCAGGCGGCGGTGAAGGCGGCGATCGCCCCGCTCGAAGTGCCCCCGATGGAACGGTCGTTGCCCGACTTCGAGAGGAGGAGTGTCCGGCCGTCGGAAGCCTTCCGCTTCTCCACGTCGGGGAGGAGTTCGTCGAGGAGGAAGCGCGCGTAGGCGTCCCCCAGGCCGTCGTATTCGTAACTGCGGTTATAGCGGTCGAGCGCGCCTTCACGGCCGGCGGGGACGCGGCCGTGCATGATGAACACCCCGATCGTCACCGGCATCCGCTTCTCGTGGATCAGTCGATCGAAGACCTGCGGCGCGTTGAACTGGATGCCATCCTGATTGACATGGACACACGCCGGGGTGGTGCCGTCATACTGAGCCGGGACATACACCCAGTAGTCGCGGATCGTGCCGGGAAACACGTTGCTTTCCTCGAAGCTGAACTGCAGCACCTCCCCCTTGGGAGCTTCCTCGGATGCCCATGCCGGCGAGGCAACTCGGGGAGAAACGAGAATCCATGCCGCGAGGACGATGGCTGGAACGGCAAGGAGCGAGGTACGACGACGATGAACCATGGATGGCAACCCCTGGGGCGGTTCCCCGTTCCTGTTCCGGTGCCGAGCAATCGGCAGTCGCGACGGGGGGCGGTATCATAACGGTCAGCAGCGGCCGGCGCTTTTCTGGATGTCCTGGGGCGATTCCCGGAGCGTTTTCCTTTCCGATTCCTTCGAAATCCGTGGAAGCCGGTGGGGGCGGAGGGGCCGCTCGGGGCCAGTCCTTCGACGCCGGCGCTGCGGCCGCGATCGACAGCCACCGCCGTCTGCATCAACCGCCGTCTGTCCCTTGGGTGTGTGACCATGTTCTGCCCGACCGCTGACGCCAGATCTCCCTCCCTGGGGCGCGCCGGATGGACGGCGACCTTGACTCAGGCGCTGACCTCGTTTCGGACGACATGCTCGATCGTGGCGCTGCTGGTCGGCTTGGCTCCGTGGCATCACGCGATGGCGGCCGACGAGCCACCGCGGTCGAGCCCGGCGGCAAAGGCGGCCTACACCGCCGCCGCCGCACTCCAAAACCGCGGCGTCTGGGATCTGGCGGCCGACGGGTGGAACACGCTCCTTCGCGAGCATCCCAGCGACCCGTTGGCGGCGAAGGGACGCTACTACCTCGGACTCTGTCGGCTCCAGGAAGGAAAATGGCCGGAGGCAGCGGAGGCTTTCCGCGGGGTCGTCGAGAGCGCCGGGAGACCGGCGGGGGCCGATCCCGAAACCGTCGGGCTGGCCCGGTTTGAACTCGGCCGCGGCGCGTTTGCCCAGGCCCAGGAGCGACGGACAGCCGAGGCCTACCGCGATGCGGTCGCGATGCTGCGAGCGTGTCTCGCGGCGAAGCCTGCGCCGACGCAGGCCGCCGAAGCGTCGTATCTCCTTGCTGAGTCGCTGTGGCAGGGCGGAGATCGGGAGGCCGCTCTCGAGGGCTGGCAGCGGTTCATCACCGATCATGCGGCATCGCCTCGCCTCCCGGCGGTCCTCTATGCCCTCGGAGTCGCCCAGTCAGAGATCGGAGACGCGACGACGGCGGCCGCCACGCTACGGCGTTTCACCGAGACGTTTCCCGACGATCCGCTTGCCGACGAGGTGGCGATCCGCCGGTCCGATCTCGCGCTCGCCGCCGATCAGCCCGCCGAGGCGGCGAAGCTCGTCGTCGAGATCGCACGGCGCAAGGATGGCCCGCGGATCGGCGATGCGCTCGAGCGTCTCGGGGCCGCCCTCTGGAAACAGAAGCGGTATGCCGCCGCCGCTGGTGCCTACGACATTCTCCTTGCGCGTGATCCGGGGGTGGTGGTGGCGGCGCCGGCCCTTCTCTCTGCCAGCGCCGCCTGGAACGAGGCGGGCAATGTCGAGGAAGCGCGGAAGCGGCTCGAGCAATTGCTCGCTCTCGATGGTGCCCCGGCCGCCCTCGCTGCCGAGGGGGCAGCGAGGCTCGCGCGGATTCAACTTGCTTCCGGCGATGCCGAGGCAGCCGTCGCCGTGGCGAAGGCGGCGCTTGCGCGGGCGGAGGCTGCGGACCCGGCAGCGGCTGCTCCGGTGGGAAAGATCGATGGCTCCATCGTCGCCCGCTTGCAACTGGCGGCAGCCGAGGGGCTCGTCGATCTTCCCGGCCGGGGCGACGAAGGGCTCGCGATGCTGACCACACTGGTCGCCGAGCACCCCGACGATCCCGCGGTGGCGCCGGCCTTGGCGCTGCTGTCGGCGGTGCTGCTCGCGGCGGGAAAGAGCGACGAGGCGATCGCGTCGGCCGAACGCTTTTTCGCCCTGCCTCCCGCGCAGAGGGGCGAGGCGGCAGCCGATCTGGCGACGGCCTTCGATGTCCGTGCGATCCGGGCCGAAGCGTTGTTGGCCAGGGGGGATGCCGCGGCCGCAGCGGAATCCTTTGGCGAGTTGGTGGCTTCCGCGGGAAACGA
>JBIIQL010000305.1:0-5011 GCA_044342095.1 Pirellulales bacterium | reverse complement strand
TGTCCTCGCCGCCTGGCCGGCGGCGAGCCCGGCGGTGCGTCGGGCGATGCTCGAGGCGCTGTCCACGCCATCGATCGCTCCGGAAGGGCTTCCACGCCTTGCGGCCGCGATCGAGAGCGGGGATGTCGCGCCGGGAGACATCGATCCCGAGGCACGGCGCACGATCCTCGCTTCCGATTCGATTCCTGCCGGGATCCGATCCCGGCTCGAGACGCTTCTCGGGGGTGCCGCGAGTTCCGATCGGCAGGGCGTGATCACGGCGATCGAAGCAGCGCTTTCCCCGGACGGCGATCATCACCGGGGGCGGGAGCTGTTCTTGCGCCACTGTTCCGGCTGCCATCGCTCGGGGGGCATTGGCACGCGCGTCGGGCCCGATCTGGCCGGGATGCAGAGCAAGACGCGAGAGCAACTTCTCGAGGACATCCTCGATCCCAACCGGCGGCTGACCGGCGAATACGCCGCCGTGGCGGTGGTCACCAAGGACGGCGCGGCATTCACCGGGCTCGTCAGCGGCGAGACACCGTCGGCCGTGAATCTGACGCTTGCCGAAGGAAAGGTGGAGACGATTCCCCGGGGAAGCATCGAAGTCCTCCGGGGAACGGGACGATCGCTCATGCCGGAGGGCTTCGAACAGTCCCTCAATCCCCGAGACTTCGCCGACTTGACCGAGTTTCTCCTTCGCGGCCGCTGAGTCGAAGGGCCTGAGTCGAAGCGCCGACGTGGTGTCAGTCGAGGCCAAGGCGGCGGCGGAGTTCGGCGATCTGGCTCGCCTCGAGCGCCTCGATCGCGACCCGATCCGCCGGCGACTCTCCGACGCCCGCGTCGGTCTCTTCTTCGGCTGCGGCCGCCAGCCGCGCGAGGTAGTCATCCCAACTCGGCTTGTCGCCGAGGCCGGTGAGGATCTCGATGCAGGAGCGCGGCTTGCGGGAAGGAGTCGGGGGCATGGAGCGCCTCGTCGGCGGGCGTTGGGGCGGGAGGGCATGGAATGGGCTTCGCCCAAGCTGAATCCTATCCGGTTGGACGTGCTCCGTCTTTCGGGGCGGCCTCACGGGAAGGGCTTTGTTGGCGCCGACGCCCGGGACGAGTTGTTCTATAACCGAAACGGCAAAAGGCCTCGGCGAACGCCGCCTCCAGCCGTTTTCCCTCCTCCGCACCCATCCACGGCCCGCGAGCGGCCGGCACGCAAGAGGCCTTCCATGGATCGGTTGTGCAGAGCCGGGGCCTCGTCGCGCCGATTCGCGATCCGCCGGCGGACGTTGACGCTCCTTGGGAGTCTTTCGGTCCTCGTGTGCGTTGCCGGGCCGCTCGTGGCACAGGCACCTCCGGAACCCGCTGAAGCGGTTGGCTCGCGGGCCAGCGTGCTCGAGGGTGCCGTGCTCGCCCTGCGGAGCCAGCGGTTTGCCGAGGCGCTCCGCCTCGTCGACGAGGCCCTCGGGCCGCTCGTCGCCGCGAAGGGGGGGGAGGACCGCGAGGTCCTGACGCTTCGGATCCTCAAGGGGCAGTCGCTTTACGGTCTCGGCCGACCCGCGGAGGTGATCGAAACACTCGCTCCCTTCGCGCAGTCGCTCCAAGCGCCCGCCCCCCTCGTCGCCCCGGCCAGTGACTGGAACGCGCTGACGGTCCTCGGCGACAGTTTCATGGCGCTCGACCGCTGGAGCGAGGCGCTCGCCTGCCTCGAGCGCGCCCGCACGATGCTGGCTGCCGAACGCGCGGGTGACTCCCATTCGAAGGCGATCAGCGCCGCCACGACACTCGGTAAGATCGGCACGGCCCGGGCCCGCCTCGAGGATTGGCCCGGTGCCCGGGAGGCCTTCGAAGAGCAGGTCGCCGCACTCGAAGGGGAGAGCGCGGGAGGTGGAGCGTATCTTGCTGCCGCTCACAACGGCCTCGGCCTCGTCGCCGACAACAGCGGCGACCTCACTGCCGCCGCGGAGCACTACTCCCTGGCGGCGTCGATCTATGAGGAGCAGTTCGGGCTCGAGCATCCTTACACGAAGCGGGCCTTGACGACGCTCGCCCGGGTGAAGGGAAAGGTAGGGGACACGCAGGAAGCCGATCGGATCACCGCGCGTCTCGCGACGGTCGATGCCATGCCGACCGCGATCCCTCCCACGCTCCAGCCCGTGCCATCGACGATCCCCGACCATCCCGCCGCTACGCCGATGCCGCTGCTGACCTGGCCGGTGATCTTCGCGGCGGCAGCCGCGGTGATCCTCGTCGCCCTCTCCGCGTCCGGATTCCTCGGCCGGCGGAAGCGGCGAGCCGATGGCGATCCCGCGGACGGATCGACCGAAGCCGAAGGTATCGATCAAGCAGCCCCGTAGAATCGTTGAATCATGCTCGACATCGTCGCCGTCATTCTCGTCCTCGCTGCCGGCGCCGCCTGGCTCAACCGGAAGTTGTTCCGGCTTCCCCCCACGATCGGCGTGATGGCGATCGCACTGGTGGCGTCTCTCGGGATCGTCGGCCTCGAGATGGTCGGGGTGACGACCCCAGGAAAGCAGGAGCGAGCGCTGCTTGCCTCGATCGACTTCACCGACGTCCTCATGGAAGGAATGTTGTCGGTGCTCCTCTTCGCCGGTGCGCTCCACGTCGATCTGGCCCGCTTGTGGCGGCTCGCCCGTCCGATCGGAATCCTGGCGCTCGTTGGCACGGCCCTGTCGGCGCTCCTTATCGGCCTCGGGTGTCATTGGCTGTTTGGTTTCCTCGGGCTTGAGTTGCCGTGGATCCATTGCCTCCTGTTCGGAGCCCTGATCTCCCCCACCGATCCGGTCGCCGTCCTGGGAATCCTCGAATCGGCCCATGTGCCGAGGGACGTGGAATCGACGATCGCCGGCGAATCGCTCATCAACGACGGCGTCGGTGTCGTCCTCTTCGCCCTTCTTCTCGACACGCTTCGCACAGGCCACTCCCCCTCGCCCGGTGAAGCCTTGAATCTCCTCGTCCACGAGGCTGTCGGTGGCATCGTGCTGGGGTTGTGCGTGGGCTGGCTCGTCAATCGGATCCTGGCGACGATCGACGATTACCGCGTCGAGGTTCTGATCACGTTGGCGACGGTGGTCGGCGCGTACGCCGCCGCCGAGCACCTGGCGACGTCCGGCCCGCTGGCGATGGTGGTCATCGGACTCCTCGTCGGCAGCGAGGGGAGGGAATGGTCGATGAGCGACACCACCCGCGAGCGTCTCGATCTCTTCTGGCACCTCCTCGACGAAATCCTCAACAGCGTTCTCTTCGTCCTCATCGGGCTGGAGTTCGCGGTCATTCACTACACCCCGGGGTCAACGCGGGCCGCGGTGGGGGCGGTGGTCCTTTCGCTCCTCGCACGGTTCCTCGTCGTCGGTCTCCCCGTTCTCTGCTTTCCGGCCTGGTTCCGACTGCCGCCCCGCGCCGGTTGGCTCCTCTCCTGGAGCGGGGTTCGGGGTGGGATCTCGGTCGCCCTGGCGCTTTCCCTCCCGCCGGGGCCCGAACGCGACACGATCCTCACCCTCACCTACTCGGTGGTCGTGTTCTCGATCCTCGTCCAGGGGCTGTCGATCGGTCCCCTCGCACGCCGGCTCGGCCTTACCGCCGGCTGAGTCGGCTTCCCGTGTCTGGCTGCCCGCCTCGCTGCGGCTGGCTCCTTCACTGGGAATCTGGGGAAGGGACGTCGGGCCCGCGGCCCATCCCCCTGCCGGTCCCGTGGACCGTGACGCCCTCTCGGATTGAATGCGGTCTCAGAGCCCGTCCGGGATCGATGGGAGAGGTGTGGTCGGAGATGGTCGTGCGGAGACCCGAGCGATGCACCGTGGCGCCTTCACCCGTTCTGGAATCGCCCTGATCGCGACCGTCGTCCTGGCGGCGCCAGCGAGCGCCCGAGCCGACGGGCTCTCCGGCGTCTCTGCCTACGGCACGGCCTCTGGGATGGGGGCGAGCGCCACAACAGGCATTCCCTTCGGTCCCTCGCAGCGCTCGCGGCGGACGCCCGTCGCTCCGCGCGAGCTTCCTTCCGCTCCCTCGAACGCCATCCCCGCAGCGGCGCCGCCGCGCGATCCGGTCTTCGAGGCGAGTCTCTACGGCAGCCAACCGCTCGTCGCCCCGATCGCGATGACGGCCCCGGAGGGGACGACCGCCGCGCCGGCCGTCGGCCCGGCGTTTCCGAGCGTCGATCCTGCGGCGACCAGTCCGCCGCCGACGCTTCCATCCCAGGCTGTCCCCGCGGCAGCCCCGACCCCTGGCTACGGGGCGCCCTCGCTCGGCTACGGTCCGCCGGTGAGCTATGCCCCCAAGCCCGCGATCACCACCGACACGCTCCGCCTACCCGCCACCGCCTCGCCGGCCGTGCCGCCGATGTCGGTCCTGCCCACGCCGCCCGCCGGAGAGCAGCCTCTGGCGCCATTCGCTTCGCCGCCCGTGGCCTACGGCAGCGCGCCTTCGATCACGGCAACTCCGTTCACGCCGCCATCGGCCCCCGACGCAGAGAAGCGGATGCCATCCTGGGACGAGATTCCGGAAGGGCCCGACCGCCGCTTCTATCTGACCGGTCTTCTCGGGGTGGACCGCGGGACGCTCTCGGTGGGCGACGGCCCCAACGCCACCGATTCGCTCTTCACCACCGGCGGCGCCGCAGGGATGGCTTTCGAGCGTCCCCAGGGCTGGCTCCGCACAGAGTTCGAGGCCCGCTACCGCGACCCGGTGTCGACGACGGCAAGCGATCCGGACCTCGGTGGCAGCGCGACCGTGACGGCCCGCGACGGCTGGTCGACGATGATCAATGCCTGGCGCGACCTGGAAGTCACCGATCGAGTCGCCCTCTATCTCGGCGGCGGGATCGGCGGCGGCGGCTACACGGTCGCCTTCGACGGTGGCTTCCCGGCGCTCGATGTCGCGCTCTCCGGTTCCACCGCCCTGACCGGGTTCGCCTGGCAGGCCGGTGGCGGGGTGAGTTGGCTCGTCACCGAACGGATCGCCCTCGATTTGGGCTATCGGTGGTATGCCGTCGATGGCGGCCCGGCGACGATCGATGTCACGACGC
>JBIIQL010000304.1:0-5021 GCA_044342095.1 Pirellulales bacterium | reverse complement strand
TATTCCCCACCTCGGTGTCCATCTCGTCGTAGGAAGAGATCACGGTGTTTGCGTTCACGAGCGGTTCCTTTGTGAGGCGGCCCCGGTTGCGGGGCCTGGCAGCAGACGGGAGGAATGAAAAATTGGACGAGAGGGGACGGGTAGGCGACCGATTCAGCGGGACTTCACAGCAGGGTCAGGATCGAGGCGAAGAGGATCGCCACCGGCACCGTGCACAGACCGAGGTCGCGGAGCGTGACTCCGCAGGACAAACCAGCCAACGGGGTGTTCCCTGTATTCATGGCGATCTCTCCAAGGACTCGGACAGAGGTTCGAACGACGAAACGAACACGGACCGACCTGAAACCGACGGCGGTCACAACGCGCCTTCGACGAAGCTCAGCGATCCCGTCCAGTGACCTGGCACTGGAATGAACCACTGCAACCACGCAGGACCGAACAGCCCACCCCCATCCAGCCGCACGAGCGACGAGGAACGGGGGCGTTCCTTTCGGGCCGAAGAGGAGGAATGCACTCGCCGTGCCAATCGCGACGAACGCACCGAAAAAAATGAAATGAGCTTTTTTTCCGCTGAAAACGCTTACCCGGCCGGTAGGGATCGAGCCGGGCTCACCACAATGCGACTCACCGAAACAGTGAGACGCCCGGTCCTTGGCCGTGGGCAGCGGCCAGAAACCCACGATTCAGCGGCGAAAACACCGTTCTCACCAGATCAGGGAGAACCGATCACCGCGGTGGTGCCTCGCTGGGGGGCCTTGGGAAAGCTGGGCAGGCTGCAAAAACCAACCCCATGCTTTCCCGCTTACTCGCCGCTCCTGGGCGAGGCGAGTTGGTCGACGAGTTCGCGGACGGCCTGACGGGGATAGAAGTCCCACTGCGGCCCGCTCGTAGCCAGGAGGCGGTTGCCGATCGCCGCGACATCAAGGTCGCCGTAGATCGGGTTGGCATTCCGACTGCGGAGCGTCTCCCCGAGGGCGCCGGCGGCGGGAGCGACGCGTTTCAGGGCCCGTCCGCCGGTCGCGATCAGGTCCTCGTAGCGGATCACCGATTCAGGCCTGAGATACCTGGCGTACTGCCCGAAGCTCCAGGCGATCATGGCGAGTTGACGGCCGAGGCGATCGGGCTCGGCGTCGAGCCGGAGGCGGAGGTCGTCGTCAAACACCTCCGCCGCCGGCTGGCGGCCTTCGTTCCAGTTGGCTTCGGTGGTCTGCCAGGAGAGGAGTACCGCAAGGGGATTGCGGATGATCGCGTGGCAGGGGAAGCGATCGGTGAGCGATCCCAGCAAGGCCGTGAAGCAACTCGGGTGTTTGATGACGAGCCGAAACGACGGGGTGAGCGGCTTGTCGAAATAAACCGTTCCTTCCCGGACCACCGACGATCGGAGGCCGCTTGGCCCGGGGGTGGCGGCGTAGGGGTTGTCGGGAATCTGGCCGTCGACCACCCGACTCCTCGCCTCGCCGCAGTCGAGGAGCGAGCGACGCTCGGAGGCAAAGAACGCTGCCACCCGGTCATTCACCCCCTCCGGCACCGACAGCCCGACGAGCATCCGTGGCGACATCGGCTCATGGAGCGCCACCGTGTCGGGGAGCCGGTTGAGGAGCGTGCAAGCGAGCGTCGTACCCGACCGGGCGATCCCGGTGAGGATCACTTCCGCGCCAGCGGCGGCAGGTGAGGATGGCTCCACGGTGTCACCAGCTCCGCTCGAGGTCGTCGAGAATCGCGAGAAACGCCTGCTTTTCCCCATCGAGCCCACGGTCCGAGGCCTCGGCTCCCGCCGTCGCCACGATCCGCGCCCGTTCCCCAGGCGCCATCGCCATCGCTTGAGCGACCGCGGCGACGAGGCTCGCGGGATCGTGACCGGGGCGGAGGCAGGTCTCGCCGTCGCGACAGAACTGGCGGTTGCCGACGCAATCAGGACAGATGACGAAACTTTCCAGGGCGAAGGCCTCGAGCGCCGGCAGGAAACACCCCTCCTCCTCGAGCGGCAGGAAGACGACGACCTCGGCGGCGGCGATCCGGCCGAGGAACTCCTCCCGAGCCAGGCGGGTGGCGATCACGTCCGGCTCGTAGCCCGCGGCGGCAAACGCCGCGACCACCGCGGCCGTCCGCGCCGGCTCCTTCCAGCCGGCCACCAGCAGCGAGTTAGGTCGCCGCACCGTGCCGACGCGCACCGCAGGCACCTCGACGGCGTTGGGGATCGTGACCACCGGCCCGTTGACCAATCCGGTCGCCAGGACCGCGTCGGCAACCTCCCCGCTGACACAGATCCGCACCGCGCGGCGGCTCAAGTATCCCCGGCGTGGATCGCCAGCGTTTGCATGCCTCACCCCCTGGATGAGATTGACGACCGGCTTGCTCCAATCCTTCGGAACGGCCATCCAGTCGAGCCCGGCGACGAACAGCGCGTCGGCCTGCTCCGGCCGCCACGACGGCATGAGCCAATCGGGATTCCCGGTGAGGAACGGATTCGAGGCATCCAACCGGCTCGCCGCGGTGAGGAACACGCGGGGACGGAAGGACCGCGACGCCGCGGCGTGGCGGAGGTAGTGCCAAACCTTGAGATGACCGCCGGTAAGCCCGCGGAAGTCGCGATGGAACAGGAGCGTGCCCCGGGAGTCGGTGTTCATGGGCTATCTATACGGCGGCCGCGACGCGGACCGGAAGATCAACCCCAAAGGGCCCCCCGGGCCGATCGCTTTGTCCGCGACGCGGCGATCCGTGTAGGCTGCTCCTTGAATCCCCTCCGCCGCCATGCCGCGACCGAACGACGCCGATGAACGCCCCGCGCACGACCCCGGGCCAGTCCGACTACGCCGGCTCCGACCCGCACGTCCTCCGCAGCGTGATCGCCTACAACCGGCATGGCGGCTACTGCGTTCCCCGCTCCTCGATCCACCGCCCCTGTGCCCAGACGATCCTCGCCGGAGAGGTCTTCGAACCGCCGACCGTGGCGGCCCTCGAAGACCATGGCCGGCGGGGAGACATCGTCCATGCCGGCACCTACTTCGGCGACATGCTCCCGGCAGCCGCCCGGGCCTGCGGGCCGACGCGGATCGTCTGGGCCTGTGAGCCGAACCACGAAAACTTCCGCTGTGCCGCGCTGACAGTCGCGCTCAACGGCCTGACGAATGTCCGCCTCCACCATGGCGCGCTCGGGGACGAGCGGGGGCTCGCCACACTCCAGGTGAGTAGCCCGACGGGGGAAGCGCTCGGCGGACGGAGCCGTGTCGTGGAGCCCGGCTCCGCCGCCGCCGACACCACCTACGAGGTGCCGATGCTGCGGATCGACGATCTCGTGCCGGCCGATCGGCCCGTGACGCTCATCCAACTCGACGTCGAACGACAGGAGCGGCAGGCGCTCGCCGGAGCCTTGGCGACGATACGCCGCTGCCGCCCGGCGATCGTCGTGGAAACGCTCCCCGATGACGCCTGGATCGCCACGAACCTCGCCCCTCTCGGCTACCGCCGGGCGGGGATGGTCGGCCCGAACGTGCTCCTCGTCGCCGGCCCCGACGCCGACCTCAGTTGACGACGTTCCGCGGCGGTTTTCCCTCGAGGACGCGACGGATGTTCGTGCTCCCCTTGATCCGCATGTCGTCGAGCCCCTGCTCGGAGTAGAAGGCGGCGTGGGGATTGATGATCACCCGGTCGTGGGCGAGCGTGCCGGGGGTCCGCCAGGCGGCGATGAGCGGGTCGTCGTCCGGCGGCGGCTCCACCTCGAGGACGTCGAGCGCCGCGCCGCGAAGATGCTCCGATTCGATGGCTTCAAGCACGGCCCGGGCATCGACGCAGCCGCCCCGCGCCGTATTCACGAGGAACGACCCCTTCGGCAGCAAGGCGAGCGTGCGGGCATTGATGAGCCCCTGGGTCTCGGTCGTCCGTGGACAGTGGACGCTCACCGCCTGGACGCGTGGCAGCATCTCCTCGAGCGACTCGCAACGGGTCACGCCGAGCGCCTTGTCGAGGCCGTCGACGGCATAGGGATCGTGAAAGAGCACTTCGAGGCCGAGCGCTCTGGCGCGCAGCGCCGTCGCCATGCCGATCCGCCCCAGGCCGATGATCCCCAGCCGCAGGCCGCGGAGGCGATGGAGCGGCCGCACCTGCTCGTAGATCCACGGGCCCTGGCGGTGCTGGAGGCGGGTATTCATGAACGAGACGCCTCGCATCATCGTCATCAGCATCGCGATCGCCGAATCGGCCACCTCCTCGGTGCCGTAGTCGGGGACGTTGGCCACGGCGATCCCCCGCTTCCGCGCCGCCTGCCGATCGACGTTGTCGAAGCCGACCCCGCAGCGGACGATCAAACGGCATTTCTCGAGCCGGTCGATCGTCTTGGGGCCGATCGCGATGAAGTGGTACATCATGATCGCGTCGGCCTGCTCGATCCGCCCCTGGAGGGCTTCCTCGGAAAAGGCATTGAGGGCGACGACGTCGGCGAGATCGCCGAGGATCCGCTCCTCGTGGCCGAGCGGTGGATTGATGAAGTCGGTGATCACGACGAGCGGGCGGGGCATGGGGCGGAGGTCCTCTGGGGGAGCGGTCGGTGGGGCGAAGGCGGCGTGGAGATGCTTCAGGCGTCGGCGATCCGGCGGCGGATCTCCTTCTTGTCGATCTTGCCGACGCTCGTCCTCGGGAGGGCGTCGACGATACGGATTTCAGTGAGCACGGCGCGCTTGTGAATCGTGCCGTCGTCGATGAAGCGGTGGAGGTGCTTTCCCAGGTCGCGCGGCGTGACGCCGCCGGCAACGCCATCCCGGAGGACGACCTCGGCCCACGGGCGTTCGTCCCACTTGGAATCCCGCTTGGCGACCACCGCCACTTCCTTCACCCCCTCGTGCCGACTCAAGGCGCTCTCGAGTTCCTGCGAGGAGATCCACTCACCGCCGATCTTGATGACGTCCTTGAGGCGGTCGGTGATCCTGACGTAGCCGTCCCGGTCGAGATAGGCGATGTCACCGGTGTGGAGCCAGCCGCCGTGCCACAGCTCGCGGCTGCGGGCCTCGTCGCGGTAATAGCCTTGG
>JBIIQL010000014.1:0-16763 GCA_044342095.1 Pirellulales bacterium | reverse complement strand
GTCGGGGTTGTGGCAGCTCCCGCAGCGCTGGCGGAGAACCGGCAGCACGTTGTCATCGAACGTCAAGGCCTCGTCGGCCGCGGCGATCGAGCCGGGGACGAATGCCGCCCCGAAAATGACGGCCGTCACGAACTGCAAACGCGAAGTGGTCATGATTGGGATCTCGGGCCACCGGACGTGTCGGATCAATGGTTGAAGACGAACTCACGGGAATTGAGGATCGCCCAGAATCCATCCTCGAGGGCCTGTTGCGGGTTCGCATCCTCCCGGACGATCGCCAGCATCGCCTCCTTCTCCTTCTCCGTCGGCAGACGAGTGAGGCTCCGTCGATAGATTTCATCGATGATCGCTTCGGGAGGCTGCCCGGCATCGAGGAGCCGCTTGATCAGGCCCCCCTGCTGGATCTTCCCCTGGATGGTGTCGCCGTTGAGGAGGTGGAGCGCCTGGGAGAGGTTCGGCTCCATCTTCACCTCGCACGAGCAGACCGTCCCCCGCGTGGCGCGGCCGAACGTGGTGAGGAAGTAGGTCGAGGTATTGCCATCGGCGATCTGCACCGCCCGCGCCCCGATCGGCAGCCCGGAGAACTTGTTCTTCGTGTCGGTGACGCTCGTCACCATGTCGAGGAGCACCTCCGCCCGCACCCGCCGGAGGAGGGCGTGGGAGAAGTTCCGCTCGTCGGTGGCGTTCGACTCGTTCGTCTTCGTGGAGAGCTGGTAGGTCCGTGACGTGCAGATGTCGCGGACGAGCTTCTTGAAGTCGTACTTGTAGTCGACGAACCGCCGCGCGAGTTCCTCGAGGAGTTCCTTGTTGACCGGCGGATTGCTGATCCGGACGTCGTCGACGTCATTGATGAGCCCGGGACCGAAGAAGTGGGCCCAGACGATGTTCACGAGATTCTGCGAGAAGAACGTGTTGTCGGGGCCGGTGAGCCAGGCCGCCATCACCTCGCGTCGATCCTTGCCGGCCAAGTCGGGCGTCTCGCCGCCGAGAAACTTCGGCGGGATCACCCGACCGCCAACCGGATGCTTCACATCCCCGCCACCGGAGTTGAAGACGATCGTCTCGCGGGGATCCTCCCCCTGCTTCCGCCCAATCTGGGCGAAGAAGTTGGCGAATCCGTAGTAGTCGTCCATCGTCCAGCGGTCGAACGGATGGTTGTGGCACTGGGCGCACTGGATCCGCATCCCCATGAACACCTGGGCGACGTTCTCCGACACTTTCAGGGTGTCGGTCTCGTTCTGGTAGTAATTCGTGGCGGCGCTCGAGAAGGTCCCCCCCTTGGCCGAGAGGAGATCGCGCACCATCTGATCGATCGGGACGTTCCCCTGGATTTGCTGCTGGAGCCAGTTGTAGTAGAGGAGCATCGCCTTGTAGCTGATCTGCTGCGAGGTGCGAATCATGAGCAGCTCCGACCACTTCATGACCCACATCTCGACGAACTCCTTCCGCTCGAGGAGCGAGTCGACGAGGTGCTCACGCTTGGCCGGATCGGGGCTCGAGAGGAACGACTGCAGCTCGTCGCTCGTGGGAAGCGAGCCACAGATGTCGAGGCTGACGCGACGGATGAACTCGTCGTCGCTGCACAGTTCCGACGGATTGATCCGGAGCTTGAGGAGCTTGGCGTTGACGAGCTGATCGACGTAGTTGTTGGCGGGCGGATTCGACCACTGGAACACGAGCCCCTTCGGCAGCACGATGACGTGGGAGCCGACGGTGTGCGTGTCGTAGCGGGCCATGATGAAGGCCTCGCCCCGGTTCTTGGCGGTCATCGTTCCGTCTTGAACGATCACCGCCGAATTGTCGTTGTTGCTCGAAAACACGGCGAGGTTCGTGACGTCGCGGTCGGTGCCGTCGGCGTACTTGGCACGGACGATGAACTTCTGCGTCGCCCCTTCGCCATCGAGAACCGCCGTCGGCGGATCGATCTCCACCTTGACGACCGCCGGCACCGGGCCGGGATCGTTGGCCGCGCCGGCCTCGAGCCAGCGGACGAGCGTGGTGTAGTACTCATCCCCCTTCTTGATCTTGCCGCCGCCACTGTGGGGAACGGCATTGATCGACTTCTCCATCAGGAGGCTCTCTTCGGCGATCGCCAGATTGAGCCGCCGGCCGGAGAACTCACGCGTGAGGCGGTGGTGGTCGCCGTCGGGGTCGAATCCGAACAGCGACAGCCGGAAGCCATCCTTGCCCCGGGCGGCGCCATGACAGCTCCCGGTGTTGCAACCGGCCCGCATGAACACCGGCATGATGTCGAGCCGGAAGCTCAAGGGGGGATCCTCACCGGCCCGCTCGACATGCACCGGAACCGTGAGCGACTTCTCCCCGACGGTCACTTTGAGCGACGTGTCGCCGTCGGCAAGTGGACGGAGCATTCCCCCATCGAACGTGACCCGATCGGGATGCTCGACCACGAACGTCGCCTGCCCCGTAACGTCGCGCGTCACCCCGTCGGGCGACGTCGACTGGACGATCACCGACTGCCGATCGCGGCAGGTGGTGAGGTGGACCGAGGTCGGGGAGACGGCGAGCGTCTCTCCGGACGCCACCGGCTCCTCGGCGCGGATGCCGGACGCGGACGCCGCCACGAGGAACAGCGCGCCGGCGAGCGGAACGACCCGTCCACGAACCAGGACGAGGCGGAGGATCGAGGCGATCACGATGGACCTCACAGGATGGAAGGGCGCCGGCCGCATGGCGAGGGCCGGGAGGACCAGGGACGGGGTCACTTGGTTGAGCGTATTCACTTGGTTGAGCGTATTCACTTGGTTAAACGTCGTCACTTGGTTGCGCGTCGTCACTTGGTTGCGCGTCGTCACTTGGCAGCAGGCGTTGCCGGCTTCCCTTGGAGACGGAGTTTCTCGAGCCTCGACAGGGGCTTCTCCGGCACCGGGGGAGGGGCAGCGGGAGCCGGAGCCGCTGCGGCGTCGGGCGCGGGGGCCGGTTCCGGGGTGACCGGAGGGGGTGCGGTCGGCGCAGCGACCTGGATCTCCGCCCCACCTCCACGCATCGTGACCGGCTCCCCGGCCACGGTCACCACCATCTCGACAAAAGGCGTTTTGTGATTCCCGACCGGCGTCTTGTCGGAGGTCTTCACCTGGAAGACGAGTTCCGTCGTGTCCTTCGTGAACTTGAGTTCCTCCACGGAAGTCTCCGGCGGCAGCCCCTGGAGGCGGGCCACGGCCTCTCCCTCGAAGGGCGCCTTCGGCTCGAAGGTGCAAACGACCTGGGCGACCTGCCCCTGCTCGCACGATGCGCGGGCGAGCGTGGCGACCGTGTAGGGATCGACGACCTCGAGCGTCGCCAGCTGCGACGCCGCCCAGGCCGGCCCACCGGCATCGGCCTGAGCGATGCAATAGACGGGCCAGATCCCGAGGGCCGCGTTGCCGTCGGCGTTGAGCGTGTAAAGCCCCTCGGTCTGATCGGCCGGGATCGTGATGCTCGGCCCGGCCCCGATCCCGGGCGAGCGGAACGGGAACTCGACCGTGACCGGTTGCACGAACCCCTCGCCGCGCTTGACGACCACCTTGAGATTCATGGTGCCGTTGCGGGCCAGCGGCGCCTTCGGCTGCACGATCTCGAGTTGGAATGGCAGCGGCTCAACGACCGCCATCGCGAGCTTGTCGACCTTCGCCCCGTAGTAGACAGCGTTGTTGGGCTGTCCGAGGACGAAGTCGGCGAAGTTCTCGAACGCCCCCCGCACCTTGACGTTTTCGTCCTTGGGGCGGGCCTCGAGGGACACAAGCCCCCCGGCGATCGGCGCGTCGGCGGTCGCCTCGAACACGACCGGCATCTGCGACACCGCCCCCGGCATCTCGCGGAACACCGCGGTCATTCCGGCGGGGAGCGCTCCCGGCTCGAGGATCAGGTCACCGCCGAAGTTCGTGCGGGCCGCGTTGACGAGCACGGCGTAGCGGTTGCCCCGCGGCACCATGATCTGCTGTCGCGTCTGGGAATAACGGTCGACGCGGGGGATCGAGAGCGTCAGTGACGGCGTCACCGGCTGGAGTTCGACCCGGTAGACGAAATCGGGGCGCCCGCGCCCCAGATGGTCGGTGACGCGGATCACGTACTGCCCGTCCTCGGGCGCCTCGAACCTGAGGTAGGAGTCGGGCCCTCGGGAATCGTCATTGCCGGCGATTCCCGCGCCATCCGCCCGGAGAATGTTGAGCACCGGGTCGAGCCCGCTGCGGATGCGGCGCGCGAAACACTCGACTTCGAACACCTGCCCCTTGGTCGCCGCGAACCGGAAGCAGTCGACGTCTCCGTCGGTGCCGACGATGCCGTTGAAGGCAAGCGTCGATTCGCCGGTGGTCGCCTCGGCCGGGGCATTGTTCGGCTCGACCTCGAGGAGGTTACCGAACGGAGTGATCCGGAACGGGATCGAGGAGGGACAAATCCCGCTGGCGTCTTTGGCGAACAGGGGGAGAACGCTTCCCGTCGGCGGCACGGCCACCTCCTGGACGATTCCGCCGGCGGCATCGCCGAGGAAGGTCACCGAGGTCGTCTCACCCGCCTTGCCCCCCGCCGGATAGACGGCCGTCGGACGCGGGAAGGTGCCGACATGGAGTCGGTAGCGGCAGTTGCCGTCGCCGGCATAACTCGTCTCCCGCACCTGAACGTAGTACGTCCCCTCTTCGGGGGCGACGAAGCTGAGCACGCCATCCTGCTGGGCCACGGGCGAATCGTCGGCCGTGGCCACCTCGAACCGCTTCGCATCGAGGATCGAGACCGCCGGGTCGAAGAGGTAGCTTCCCAATCGGAGGGCTTCGACGTCGACCCCGAGCCGCTGCCCCTTGGCGAGCTTCACCGCGTAGAGGTCGACATCCTCGTTTTCCACGACGCCCTGAACGGTGACGTTGAGGTCGAGGGCTTGGGCCTCCGGGAGCGAGCCGTTGGGCTCCTTCTCGTCGGCGACCGGCAGGGCCCCGATGCGGACGGAACGGAAGTCGGAAATCCCCGACTTGCAGCGGATCTGGAGGAGCTGCTCACCGAGCGGGTAGTCGTCCGGAATGAAGACCGTGGCCTTGATCGTGTTGTCGTCCACGGGTGTGATCGCGCGGACCGCCAGCGGCGTCGTCACCGCGAGCCCGACCGGGGCATGAAAGAGGATCTCCTCCGCATCTTTCAGCCGAGCCCCCTGGAGCGTCAGTTCGCGCTCTCCTCCACGCTGCACCCCGCGCGGCAGAATGATGCTCAGCTGCGGATAAGAGGCGACGGCCACGTCCGAAGCCACCGCGGGCATCAACGCCGTCAGGATCGCCACCACCAGTCCCCTCACCGACGACCGGGACCGACAGGCATGAGGCATCGTTTTCCGGGCGGAACGGGTCCGCCGCTGCTCCTGGGGTGCGGGCGGCAAAAGGCCGCTTGAATCAAGGCGCGTCGCTTCCGAGGCCTCGGCCTACGGGACGACCGCCCACAGCGCTCGGACTCCGGCCGTCGGCCGGCCCCGGTTCGTCAGGCAATCAGCCCCTGGCGAACCTTTCCGCCATCGACAATCTCGATCGGGCGGTCGCCGGGAGCCATCAGCTCTTTGTCGGCGACGATGCCCAGTCGGTCATAGATCGTGGTGGCCCAATCCTCGACGGTGAGCGGATCGTCTTCCGGTTCGCTCGCCGTGGCGTTGCTCGAGCCGTACACGATCCCCTGCTTGAGGCCGCCGCCGGCCATGACGACGCTGAACACCTTCGGCCAGTGGTCGCGGCCGGCGGTGGCGTTGATCTTCGGCGTCCGCCCGAACTCCGAGCAAACGCAGACGAGCGTCGTGGCGAGGAGGCCGGTGCGGTCGAGATCGCGGATCAGCGACGCGAAGCCCTGATCGAAGGCGGGCAACTGCCCCTTCATCGAGCCGGCGATGTTGTCGTGCATGTCCCAGCCGCCGTACGTCATGGTGACGAACCGCACGCCCGACTCCACCAACCGGCGGGAGAGGAGCATCCGCATGCCGGCCTGATTGCGGCCGTACTCGTCCTTGATCGCGTCCGACTCCTTCGTCATGTCGAAGGCCTCGCGGGCCTTGTCGGAGCTGATCAGGCTGTAGGCCCGGTCGTAGAAGGTGTCGAGAGCGTCGAGCGAGTCGCTCTTCTCCTTCTCGCGGAAGTGGTCGTTGACGACGTCGAGCATCCGCCGCCGCTTGTCGAAGCGGGGCACATCGACACCGCTCGGCAGGCTCAGGTCCTTGACCTGGAAGTTGCCGTCGGCCGGGTCGCTGCCGAGGCTGAAGCCGGCGTAGGAGGAGCTGAGATAGCCCGTGCCCGCAAACTCATTCGGCTGATTGGGAATGCAGACGTAGGGGGGGAGGTTGTTGCGGGGGCCGAACTCGTGGGCGACCACCGATCCCATGCTCGGGTACTGGAGCGCCGGGCTCGGCCGGTAGCCGGTGAACATGTTGTGGGTGCCCCGCTCGTGGGCCGCTTCACCGTGGGTCATCGAGCGGCAGATGGCGAGTTTGTCGGCCACCTTGGCGGTGTGGGGGAGAAGTTCGCCCATCCGAATACCGGACACGTTCGTCTCGATGCTCCCGAGCGGCCCGCGGTATTCGACCGGAGCGAACGGCTTGGGGTCGAACGTCTCCTGGTGGGCCATGCCACCGGGGAGGAAAATGCAGATCACCGACTTCGCCGTTCCCTCGTGGCTGGCGTAGTTCTTGATGTCGCCCCGCGCTTCGCGCATGCGGAAGAAATCACCGAGGGAGAGCCCGAGCCCTCCGACCACGCCGACCGAGAGAAACCCACGACGGGCGAGTTCGTTACCAGTGCACTTCATGGGACACCGACTCCTGATGACTGCGAAAAGCGCGAATCATCAGGAATTGTGACACCCGTTTCAGGGCATGTCGAGCGCCCGCCCCCCCGGGAGATCGACGATCCGCCGCCGTCGAACCCTTCGCCAGGCCCCCTGCCAACCTCCGCAAGGTCTTTGTCTACAACGACTTAAAAACCATCGGCACGAGCGCCGCGGGGGCAATCGTGCCGATGGAGATTGAGTTGCACGGCAGGGGGATTTCGACCGACTTCCCGGATTACCGCTCCGCGGGCAGGTCGCGGATCACATTCCGCCAGTGGGTGACGGTGGCATCGGAGCGGGTCGATGCCTCCCCCACCGTGACCCGGATGCAACGCAGCGCGTCGAGGATGACCCCGCTGTGACGGAGGATGTCACGCATCCGGTCGTCGTCATTGTCCGGGCCGATCGTCGCGTCGCTGTCGACGAAGCCGTTGCGCTGCTGGAGCACGCCGACCCGGGCGATGTACTCGACCCACGGCTCGAGAAGATCAACGAACCCGGCGACATCAGCGGCAGCCGCCGCCGCCAGCGGCTCCTCGAATCGGGACAGCTCCGATCCGGTGGTCTGCGTCGTCCGGACGAGCATCCGCGAAGCCTGCTTGGGAAGAAGGCTGAACACGGCGACATCCTCACCGATGCCGATCGTCGGCTCGATCTGATCGTCGAGACCGGATCGGGGAATGGCGAAGGTCCACAGGGCGCCCCCATCGACCTTCGACTTGGAAGGATCGGGGATCCGGTAGCCCTCCGGCACCGATTCGGGATTGAGCGTGCGGACCTCCTCGACGAGGTCGTCGGCGAGGGCGAAGAGGTCGGAGAGCCCCTCACGGAACAGCTTGGGGTCGTCGAGCTTCACCGCGATCGCTGGAGCGACGATCGGCAACGGCTCCGCAGAAGCCGGAATCGAATCCTGCAGCCGCTTCGCCTTCTCCTTGCCGTCGACCACGAAAGCCGCTTGGCCGTCGGCCACGGCCGGAAGGATCTTCGTCCGCAGCGTCGCCACGAGCCGTTCGGCCAGGGGCACGAGTTGCTGGCTGGCCTGCTCGAAGCGCTCCCGATCGTCATCGTCGGCCTTGACGAGGAGATTCTTGCGGAAGAACGACCACGCCATGCTCCCCCAGCTGACGAAATCGTCGAACTGATCGGGCGGCGTCTTCGTCCGTGAGACGATCGAGAGGAGCGGCGATCCCCCGGTGTGGCCGAGGAGATCGAGGCGCTTCGAGCCATCGAGAACGCCGTTACGTGTCCAATCCCAGCCGTAGCCCTCGTACCCTTGGGCGGTGAGGAACGAGTAGCCGAGGGCCGGGCCGGGAGTCGGCAGGCGGCGCTTGTAGCCGGCGGCCATCTTGCCGAGCATCTCTCGCGCCTCACGGGCGGCGCCATCGGGAAGCCCGGCCGAGTCGGCCAAGGTGTCGGCAAGCGCGGCGAGCTGCTCGAGATCGGCCGCGGAGGGGGCTGCCGCCCGGGCGAGGGCCTCGCTGACATACGAGATGCCGGTGATCCGTTCGTTGCGGTGCTCGCGGAGCGGCTCGAAAGGCTTCGTCGACGCCAAGCCCTCTCCGCCGTCTCCGGCAACGACGAGCTTTTCGAGATGATCGGCCGAGTCTCCGATCGAAAGGATCACCCGGTCGCCGATCAGCCCGAGGGCGATGACGAGGTCGAGCTCGCCGAGCTTGCGGCGCACCTTGTCGAGATCGTCGTCGTCGAGACCGTCCTGATCCTGGAGCATCTGCCCCCAGGGGACGAGCCCACCGTCGAGCGTCAACGTCACCACCTCACCACCGGCGATGTTCTTGCGATCGAGCGCGTCGGCAAGGGCGGGGGAGGTCTGCGTGACGAGCTTGAGGAGGACCTCGATCCGCTTGATCTGCGACGTCGCCACCTCGGGCTTGGCCGTCTTGAAGCCCCACACGAGGTCGGGCACGACGATCTTGTCGGCGTTGTCGGCGAGGGCCTGGAGCACCATCCTGGCCGTCAACTGCTCTCCCGTCCCGGTGGCGTTGAGTTCGAACTCCTCGAGCTCCGCCACCTGGCGGCGCACCGGCACGATCTTCAGGCCACGGTCGAGCGATGAGCCGTCGTCGTCGTCATCGTCGTCGTCATCGCTGTCATCCATCTCGAGACGGTCGAACTCGAGGCGATCGACCTCGATCCGCCCCGGCACGCCACCTCGCGACATCTGGAGGATGTTGGCGGCGTTTTGGGCCTGCTGGACCTTCTGGATGAGTTCCAGAAACGTGATGCACGACGGCTCGCCGTAGAGGAAGGTGTCGGTGGAGGCCATGTCGCGGAGGAGTTCCACCGCCTGCTGGTTCTCGGGAAGCTGGAGATACGTGTCGATCATCGACAGGGGGCTGCCCGGCTGGAGCTTCTGCTCCTCGAGTTGCTCGAACGCCTGGACGACGGCAGGCAACTTGCGGATCGAGGCAAAGGCGTTGCTGCGGAGGACGAGATCGATCTGCTCCTGGAGCCGAAGCGTCGCCGACACGAAGGCCGCGTCCTTGGGGATCATCGCCACGCCCCCATCGAGCGCGTCGGCGCCGCGGGCGGCACCCACCAACGGCAGGCAGGCGAAGAGCGCGAGGCACAGCCGGCTGCCGACACGGCGCGCGGCCGGCGGAGCGGCGGAGGTTTGGCGGAGGAGGGCCATCGTGGATCCTTTTGCTGGGGGCATGTCGCCGGGAACATGGCAAAGATTCGATCCGGCGCGCCGGATGACTCGTGGGTTAGGATATGGCAAACCGGACCGGCGGGGAAACCTGAATCCGCCGCGGAAATCCCCCCTGGCGAGAGATCCGTGCGGCTCGGCACCACCCAGATCGTCGACACCTTCGCCGAGGCTTTCCGGCTGCGGTACACCCGGGTGATCGTCACCGCCCATGACGAGCATTGGCGCGACGCCGCCGTCCGAGCGGCCTGCGGCTACGGGACGAGCGTCCTCGGCTGCGACGCCGAAATCGGGGTCGAGCGGTGGCTCCCCCCCGGCGAGACGCCGGATGGCCGGCCGGGGGCATCGATCCTCGCCTTCTCGTTCTCGCCGGAAGGGGTCGCCAAGGCGATCGCCAACCGCACCGCCCAGTGCCTTCTCACCTGCCCCTCGTCCGCCGTCTTCGACGGCCTGCCGGGAGCTGCCGACCGAGCGCCGCTCGGCAGCCATGTACGGTACTTCGGCGACGGCTTCGAGAAGACGAAGGTCATCGACGGCCGGCGCTACTGGCGCGTGCCGGTGATGGATGGCGAGTTTCTCGTCGAGGAGACCTGCGGGATCGAGAAGGGGGTCGGCGGAGGGAACTTCATCCTCCAGGGGACAACGCTCGACGGCACTCTCGCCGCCGTCCGCCGAGCCGTGGCGGCGATCGACCGCTGCCCGGGGGTGATCGCGCCCTTCCCCGGGGGCGCGGTCCGATCAGGGAGCAAGGTCGGATCCCGCTATGAAGGACTGCGGGGGTCGACCAACGAAGCCTTCTCCCCGGCGCTCGTCGGTCGTGTGGTCACGGAATTGCTGCCCGGCGTGGCTGCGGCGGTGGAGGTCGTCATCGACGGCACCGACGAGGCGACGGTGGGCGCGGCGATGGCGGCAGGCATCGAAGCCGCCGTCGGCCCTGAACTCCTCGCCGTCTCGGCGGGTAACTACGGTGGCAAGTTGGGCAAGTTCCACTTCCATCTCCACCGGGTTCTCCCCCCGACCATGCCGGGTTGACCTTCTCCAGGGTGCCCTGATTGTGGTACCTCCCCTCCGCGCGCCCGAGGTGCGCCCGGCGCGACCGGTGTCGCGACGGCGTCTCCGCAGAGGCTCCACCGATGACCGATCGACCTTCGCGACAGGATCTCATCGTGTCGACGCAGACCTCGAACCTGCGGTTTGCCCTCACCGCGGCTGGTTGTGCCTGCGCCGGATTCGGCTTGGTGTGGGCCGGCCTGGCCGTGCGTGGCATGCTCCGCGGCGGAGTTGCCCCGACGACGGTCGAGGATCCCCCTGCCGCCGTCACCCAAGCCGACGCTCCACCTTCAACCGATCTGCTCACGCCCGCCTCGGACGCTCCTGCGGCGAGTCGATTCGCCAAGCATCCTGTCGAACAGACCTCCTACGGCAGCGCGGAAGACGACGCCCCGCCCGCAGTCGGGCGGTACGCCGAACGCGGTCGCTTCGGCCGTGCCCCGTCTCCCGTCGAGCCGGAGTTGATCGACACCTCCGTGCCGGCCACCGAGGCGAGTGCCCCGCTCGAAGATGAGGCCGCTCCGCCACAGCCCTTCGGCTTCGTCGATTCGGCGGCCGCAACCGCGCCCAACGAGGAGGAGCCGACCCCCAGGTTCAACGACGATCCTGCCGATCAGGCCGCCGACGGCGGTCTCGATCCGGGAACGCCGGGCTCTCCCCTCGACGGCGATGACATCGGTACAGGCGAGCCCGCCGTGGATCGCTTTCCCGTCGACCGCTCCCCCGATCCGGTGGCGGACGATGTCTCACGATTCCAGACCGCCGAGCCGTACGACGCCGGCCCAGGGTCCGCTCCGGAAGAGCCGCCAACCGCGGCTCGACTCCCCGAGGATCTCGGCGACATCGCCGCTCCTCCGGTGCAATCCCAGCCGTTCGCGTCGCCGTCGCCTCCGCCCGCGGTGGCCAATCCCGCGGCCAATCCTTTTGCGAATCCCTTGAGAGCTCCCTCCGCGCCATCGCCGGGATCGGCGACCGAGGCCCCGCCGGCCCATCCCTTCGCCGCGTCGCCTGCCCCGACCGCAGTTCCCCCGACGAGCCCCGTACCGCAGGCGTCTGTGTCCGCGCCATCGAATCCTTCAGAGGGAAAGGCGACCGGGTTTGCCGATCCGCAGGGGCGCGAGCACGATGACGGCGCTCCGGTCCCGGCCCACGTGTTCCAGTCGTCAACGCCCTCGGCTCGCGCCGGGAACAGCCCGTTGGGCGTCATGCCGTTCGCCGCCGCGCCTCCGATCGGCCCGCCGCCGGTCGCGGTGGGCAACGCTCCGCCGATGGCCGGCGCTGCGATTACCGGGAGCGGCACTCCGCAGGGCTCGGCCACGCCTCCGACGCCCACCGGCCAGGGTCGCCCCGGCGCGCTCCAGCTCGAAGGGGTGCAGACGCCCCAACTGGCCGTCGAGAAGCGTGGCCCCCGCGAGATTCAAGTCGGGAAGACGGCGCGCTTCGAGATCCTCGTCCGCAACGTCGGTAGCGCCGTCGCCAACGACGTCGTGCTCCGCGATTCAGTCCCCTTCGGTACGGCGCTGGTCGCCACGACGCCCCCGGCCGCACCGACTCCCGCGCCGGCCATCGCCGGAGCGCCTGGAGCCTCGAGCGACCTCGTCTGGCAACTCGGCACGCTTCCCCCCGGTGGGCAAGCACGCGTGGCCCTCGACCTGATGCCGATGCAGGAAGGGGACGTCGGGAGCGTGGCGAGCGTCAGCTTCCGGGCCGATGCCTCGGTCCGCGCCCGGGCGACGCGGCCGGCCCTCCAACTCACCGCCGAGGCGCCGGCCCCAGTGCTCGTCGGCCTCGAGTCCCGCCTCACGATCACGATCTCGAATCCGGGCAGCGGCGTGGCGACGGGAGTCGTCCTCGAAGGACTCATTCCCGAGGGAATCACCCACCGCGCGGGCCACGAGCTCGAGTTCGACGTCGGATCACTCCCGCCGGGTGAATCTCGGTCGATTGATCTCGTCCTCGCCACGACCGGCCCCGGCGTCCACGGCCTCCGGCTCACCGCCCGGGCCGACGGCCAAATCGAGGTCAGCGAAACGGTGAAGATCGCCGTCACCGCCCCGACCCTCGAGCTGGCGGTGCAGATGCCGTCACGGCGTTATCTCCAGCGCCCCGCGACCTGCGTCCTCTCGATGACCAACGCCGGGACGGCGCCGGCTGTCGGCGTCGAGCTCGTCGCCCAGCTCCCTCCGGGCATGAAGTTCATCCGCGCCAACAACGCCGGCTATTACGAGGAGCGGACACACCGCGTGATGTGGAATCTCGAGGAGCTCCCCGCCGCCGAGACCGGACAAGTCGAGGTGGTCGTGATGCCGATCGCGCTGGGTCCGCAGAAGATCGTCGCCGCCGCCCGCACCGGCGCCGGCCTCTCCGATCAGATCGGCCACACCGTCGAGGTCGAGGGGCTCGCGGCCCTCGCCTTCGAGGTGGCCGACAGCGAGGATCCGATCGAAGTCGGCGGAGTCAGCGAGTACGTGATCCACGTCGCCAACCAGGGAACGAAGCCGGCCAGTGGCGTCCGGGTCGTCGCCACGCTCCTGGGAGACATGGAGCCGGTCGAGGCCCGCGGCCCGTCCGCTCACCGGGTCGACAATCTCACGATCTCTTTCGAGCCGCTCGCCAAACTCGCCCCATCCGAGGAGGCCACCTACCGGATCCGCGTCCGCGGCCGGCGCGAAGGAGATCAGCGCGTCCAGGTGCAGCTGACCAGCGACGAGCAGCCGGCGCCGATCACGAAGGAGGAGATCACGCGCGTCTACGCCGACCGTTGAAGAGCCTCCGGGCTGGGCGCTTCCCCCGCCGGCGCCGGCGTGCGACACTTTGGCCACGCCGACCGCCATGCATCCCTCCCTCCACCACACGCGTCACCGCCCCTGGCCACTCCCGGCCGGCGAATGGTCATGGCGGCAGCGGTGGTGCGATCTCCTCTTTGCCCACTGGCCCGTTCCGGCGGCGCTCCTTCGGGCGCTTGTGCCCCGGGAACTCGCGATCGACCAGTTCGATGGCACCTCGTGGGTAGGTGTGGTTCCCTTTCGGATGGAGGGAGTGTCGCGTCGGCCGTTCCCCGACATCCCGGGGCTCTCCGCCTTCCCGGAGCTCAACCTCCGTCTGTACGTGACGCGCGACAGGCGGCCTGGCGTGTGGTTTCTATCGCTCGACGCCACGAGCGCCATCGCCGTCTGGGCGGCGCGCACTTTTTTCCATCTCCCCTACCACCACGCCGCGATCGACATCCACCCGTGCGGCCCCGGCTTCCGCTATCGAGCCGAGCGGTACGGCGCCCGGGAGACCATCCGCCTCGAGGCCGACTACGCCCCCGTCGGCCCGCCGACGACCGCGGCGCCTGGCTCACTCGAGGCGTTTCTCACCGAGCGGTACTGCCTCTACACCCTCGACTCGGCCGGGGCGCTCCTCCGCTGTGAGGTCCACCACGAGCCTTGGCCGCTCCAGCCGGCCACCGGATCGATCGACGCCGCGGGCCTCGTCGCCCCGCACGGCCTGTCGCTCCCCGCCATGCCCCCGCTCCTCCACTTCGCCCGCGGCGTCGACGTCGTCGTCTGGTCGCCGCGACGCGTGTGACTCTCCGATCTGGAGCCGCGATGCGTCCCCTCACCCGCGAGCAGGTCCGAGCCGTCGATCTCCGGGCGATCGGGGAGTATTCCCTTCCCGGCATCGTCCTCATGGAGAACGCCGGTCGGAACGCCGCCCACCTCTTGATGTCGCTCGCGTCGAGTGATCACCTCGACCGACCTCTCCGGGTGGCGATCGCCTGCGGTCGGGGGAACAACGGCGGCGATG
This sequence comes from Pirellulales bacterium, assembly GCA_044342095.1. Lineage (GTDB taxonomy): Bacteria > Planctomycetota > Planctomycetia > Pirellulales > UBA1268 > QWOP01. The sequence goes on along the minus strand of JBIIQL010000014.1, from coordinate 2,467 downwards.
GCTTCGTGATCGCCCGTCACCTGGAAAACCTCGGGGCCGTCGTGAAGCTCCTCCTCGCCTGTGATCCGGCCGCGTACCGGGGCGACGCCGCCGTCAATCATGCCGTCGCCGTGCGCGCCGGGATCCCGATCGAAAAGCTCGATTCGGCGCCGGTGGACGCATGGTCCGCAGCGATTGCCGGATCGGAGTGGATCGTCGATGCCCTCCTCGGCACCGGTTCAAGCGGCACGCCGCGTGGGGCGGTAGCAACGGCGATCCGGGCGATCAATCTGGCACGCGATCCACACGGCCCCGAGTGCCGGCCTCCCCGGGTCCTCGCCGTCGATCTCCCTTCAGGCTTGGATTGCGACACGGGGCTCGCCGTCGGCGACTGCATTCGCGCCGATGCCACGGCCACGTTCGTGGCCCGAAAGATCGGCTTCGATGCCCCCGGCGCCGGAGCCTTCACCGGCGCCGTCCATGTTGTCGACATCGGCGTGCCGCGGAGACTCCTCGAGGAGACCGGCGTCGACCGCTGATGCGGCAGGGCGCTGCCCGCCTACTTCAGCTCCTTCGAGAGGAACGTCCACCCGAGGGCATCCATGAAGGCCCGCTGCTTGTTGTCAGCGGCGCCGCCGTGGCCCCCCTCGATGTTCTCGTAGGAGAGGACGGGCTTCTTCAATTCCTCGAGCCGCGCGGCCATCTTCCTCGCGTGCCCGGGGTGAACGCGATCGTCGCGGGTGCTCGTCGTGATCAGGATCGGCGGATAGTCCTTGGCCGGATCGATGTTGTGGTAGGGGGAGAAGCCGCGGATGAACTCCCACTCCTCCGGCTTGTCGGGGTTGCCATATTCCCCCTGCCAGCTCGCGCCGGCGAGGAGCGTGTGGTAGCGGCGCATGTCGAGGAGCGGCACCTGACAGACGACGCCTCCCCACAGATCGGGGCGCCGCGTGAGCATGTTCCCCATCAGCAATCCGCCGTTGCTTCCTCCCTTGATCCCCAGATGCTCAGGCGTCGTCACCTTGCGGCGGACGAGATCCTCACCGACGGCGATGAAATCCTCGTAGGCCCGGGGCCGGTTTTCCTTGAGCGCCGCTTGATGCCAGGCGGGGCCGAACTCGCCGCCACCGCGGATGTTGGCGATCACCGAGACGTTCCCCTTCTCGAGCCAGGCTGCGCCGGTGACTGCTTCGTAGCCGGGCAGGAGCGGGATCTCGAAGCCGCCGTAGCCATAGAGGAGCGTGGGCGTCGATCCATCGAGCTTCAGATCCTTCGGGCCGATCTGGAAATAGGGAACCTTCGTCCCGTCGGCGCTCGTCGCCTCGTGCTGCTCGACGACGAGCCCCTTCGACTCGAAAAACGACGGAGCGCTCTTGAGCTTCTCGACCCCGGTGACCTTGGGTTGGCCTGAGGCAGGGAGCCCGCCGAGGGCGAGCGTCGAGGGCTGGAGGGGGCTTGCCGTGACGAGGAAGAACTCGTCGCTGTCGAGATCATCGACGGCCGACACGCTCGCCGTGCCGAGATCGGGCACGCCGGAGAGCGGCTCCCGAAGCCACTTCCCATCCTGCCAGGAGAGGGCTTCGACCCGGTTGCGAACATTGTCGAGCGTCGTCACGAGAAGGTGGTGGCGCGTGGGGGCGAACGACACCAGCGACGTCCGCGGAGAGGGGGCGAAGAGGACGTGGCAGTCGCGGTCGCCGGCCATGAAACGCTCGTGGTCGATCGCGAGGAGCGCCCCGGCCGGATAGGTCTTGGCGCCGGTGTCCCAATCCTTGCGGAGTTCGAGGAGGAGCCACTCGCGGTGGACGCTCGCATTGGCGTCCTCCGGCTTGGGCACCTGCACGAGCGTTCCGTCGCGGAGTTCGAACATGTCGTTGGTCCAGAACGTCTTCTGGCGAACGTAGAACTCCCGCTCGAAGCCGGGCGTCAGGTCCTTGAAGCCGGAGACGGCCATGTCCTCATCGGCGCCTTCGTAGACGAGCTCCGCGTCGGCGAGCTTCGTTCCCCGCTTCCATGCCCGGACGGTGCGCGGGTAACCGGAGGTCGTCATCGAGCCAGCGCCGAAATCGGTGCCGACCAGGAGCGTGTCGGCATCGCGCCATGCCACCCGGCTCTTCGCCTCGGGAAGCTCGAAGCCCCCCGCCACGAAGGCCTTCGCCTCGAGATCGTATTCCCGGATCACCTCGGCATCGGCGCCGCCCCGCGACAGCTCCACGAGACAGCGCTGGTCGTCGGGCTGGAGCACGGTGACGCCGTGCCACACCCAGTTCTCCTTCTCGCTCGCGGCCAAGCTGTCGAGGTCGATCACCGTCTCCCAGGCCGGCTGTGGCTTGCGGTATTCCTCGAGGCTCGTCCGCCGCCACACCCCCTTGGGGTTCTTGGCGTCGCGCCAGAAGTTGTAGAAGTGCTTGCCGATCTTCCCCACCATCGGGATCCGATCCTTCGAGTCGAGGATCGAGAGGATCCTTTCTTCGAGCGACCGGAAGGC
>JBIIQL010000303.1:0-5045 GCA_044342095.1 Pirellulales bacterium | reverse complement strand
CTCCGGTTCGTGGCACGATCGGCGGGCTCATGCCCGCGGAGAATTGCTAGTACGCCCGGCAGGACTCGAACCTGCAACCCTCGGTTCCGAAGACCGATGCTCTATCCATTGAGCTACGGACGCGTGACTCGTTCCAGAGTATACGCGGTGAACGGCACGCCCGCCCCCCGCTCCAATCGGCACCGCCATTCCAGCCGGTTTTTCTTGCCATCGACTCTGCCGGTCGGGCAAATCTGCCGATCCTTTTTTTGACGGCGGAGCGGACGCCGTTCCCGGAACCGGGGGTGTCAGGGCCGCCTCAACACGGCCATGGACGTCCGGATCGGTTCCATCGCAGCACGCCGGCAACAACCGGCCCGAATCGTTCCACCATCCCCATCACCGCCCGCGTTCTTTGGAGAATTACCATGCCCGTCGTCAATCCCCATGGCGTCGCCCCGGCGGCTTCCGCGTTCCCCAGGATCGACACGTGGTCGTTCCTTTTCGGTGGCGGAACGATGCTCCTCGTCGCCTGGTTCGGACTCCTCCGTCCCTCGCAGCAGCACCTCACCGGGCTCGAGCGGCAGGTGAGCCAACTGACGCGGACGGTCTCCGATCTCAACGCCACCGGCAATGGAGCCAAGGGCACCAACGCCCTTCTTGCGCAACTCCAGATCCAGGCCCGCCAACTCGGCGACGCCGAGGAGGCCTTCACCCGCTTCGAGAAGCTCGCCGATCGAATCTCGGCGCAGACCTCCGCGATCGAGCAGGCGGCACTGACGCTCGAGCGAGTCGATGCCCTCCACGCGGGGATCGCCGCGAGGGCGCCGGCCGTCGGCGAGGCGTCGACCGTCCTCGACGAGATGGCGGATCTGTCGTCGAAGATCGAGGCCTCCCGTGATTCGGCCCGCGAAGCCCGCTCGTCGCTGGCCGTCCTCGATGCCCTCCATCAGGACCTCACGGTGGGGATGACGAAGATCGACGCCGCGACGCCGGTCCTCGACGACCTCCAGACGCTCGTCGGCCGGATCGCCGGATCGGCCGCCGACGTCGACCACGCCACCGCCGTGCAGGATCGTGCCGGCCGACTCGGCCGCTCCGTCATCGAGACGGAAGAGCGGATCGTTTATGCCGAACGGACGATCGACCGGATCGCTGGGCTAACCTCCTCGATCCTCGCTCAGGAGACGGTCACCGGCCCCGCCGAGGACCGCCTCCGTCGCCTCGTGTCCCTCAAGAACGCGGTCGTGACGGGCGCCGACCAACTCGATGATGCCGACGCCACCCTCGCCCGGTTCCACGACCTCCGCGATGGCCTGCGAAACGCCACCACGACCGTCAGCGACGTGCAGCACATGATCGTCGACGTGATGCTCCTCCAGCCGGCGGTCGATCGGGCCGTCGCCGCCCTCAAACCGGTGATTGAACTGACGCGGACAGCCCGTCAGGCCGATCCGGCCGCGATGGCCCCTCGGGCCTCCGTGGAGCCGGCCCGCCACGGAGAGTCGATCGCCCCTGCGTCGCAGCCGACGAGCGAGGCCATGACCCCGGTGTCGGCTCCAGCCTCGGCCAATCCGGTGGTCGGTGCCGCGCCGACCAGCGACATCACGAAGTGACTTGAACCCCCGACGGACGCGTGCCACCGGGGCCCCGAGCGGGGCCCCGGTGGCCTTTTTTCATCGGCCGATTCCTTTTCGGTCCACGATCCGCAACACTGCTTCTCGCTATGGGGGAACCGCCACGCACCACTGCCGATCCACCGCAGACGCTCCTGGGGGCGCTGCGCCACCTCGGCCCCGGGATCGTCCTGGCCAGTTCGATCGTCGGCAGTGGCGAACTGATCGCCACGACGAGCACCGGCGCCCAAGCCGGATTTCTCCTCCTCTGGCTCATCATCATCGGCTGCGTCATCAAGGTGGCGGCCCAAGTAGAGATTGGCCGCGCCACGCTCGCCTGGGGTCGGACCCCGCTCGACGCCTTTGACCGGGTCCCCGGGCCACGGCTGGCCGGCCGGGGCTGGATCTACTGGGGATGGGTCGTGATGACGCTCCTTGTCCTCGTCCAGCAGGGAGGAATCCTCTCCGGCGTCGCCCAGACTCTCGCCGCCGGGCTTCCCGTCTCTGCCGCGGGCCGGGAATGGAACCGCGTCCACGACGAGGCCGCCGCCACGAGGATCCTCGCCGCCACGGCGCAGAGCGGCGGGGATGCCAAGAAGGCCACGGCCCTCGTCGCTCGAATGGCCGAGCTCGAGGAGGCCAAGAAAGGGCTCACGCCCCCGGCCGACGAAACAATCTGGGCGGTCGTCACCGGCTTGGTCACGGCCGTCCTCTTGGCGATCGGCCGCTACAAGCTCATCGAAGTGGTCTCGATCCTCCTCGTTGGCACCTTCACGCTCGTGACGCTCCTGGCCCTGCTCCTCCTCCAGTTCGATCCGGCGTGGGCGATCTCCGCCAAGGAACTGACCAGCGGCCTGATTCCCTCGATTCCTCCCGCCGTCGGCAAGAACTCTCCCTTGATGACGGCCTTGGCGACGTTCGGGATCATCGGCGTGGGGGCGAGCGAACTCATGGTCTATCCGTACTGGTGCCTCGAGAAGGGCTATGGCGTCGCCGTCGGCCCGCGCGACGAGACCGAGGCCTGGGCAAAGCGGGCCCGCGGCTGGCTCAAGGTGATGCAACTCGATGCCTGGGCGTCGATGGTCGTCTACACCACCGTCACCGTCGCCTTCTATCTCCTCGGCGCCGCCACCCTCGGCAGGCTCGGACTCAAGCCGGAGGGGGGCGAGATGGTGCGGACGCTCGGGGCGATGTACGCCCCCGTGTTCGGGCCGGCGATCGGCCCCTGGGCCAACGGTGCCTTCCTCATCGGTGCCTTCGCAGTGCTCTATTCCACGCTCTTCGTCGCCGCGGCGGGAAACGCAAGGATGGTCGTCGACGGCCTGATCCTCGCCGGCCAGCTGCCGGGCGACGACACCTCGCGAACCACCTGGAACCGGCGGCTTTCCACCGCCTGGCCGCTCGTGGCGATGGTGCTCGCGCTGCTGATCCGCGAACCGGTGGCGATGGTCCTCGCCAGCGGCGCCGCGCAGGCGATGATGCTTGCCGCCCTCGGGGTGGCCGTACTCTGGTTCCGCTGGCGGGCGCTCGACCCCAGGCTGCGGCCGGGCCGCGCTTGGGACATCCTCCTGGTCACGTCCTCGGCCGGCTTCATCGTCATCGGCCTGTGGACCCTCTGGCAGCGGATCGCGACGCTCCTCGCCACGTCGGCCTGACCACGAGAGACGAAACGTCATGTCCGTCGCCATCTACGTGAGCACGATGCGGGCTGACTACCGTCTCGCCAAGGCGCTCATCGCGAGCATCGAGGCACACCTCCGGTCGCCACGGATCTACGTGATCCCCGACGATGACCACTCGGGCGACGAGATGTTCGGTCATCCGGTGTATCGCCCCACCGATCCACGGATCCTCGAGCTCGATCGCTACTACAAGAAGCTCCGGGTGTTCTGGGGGCCGGCAGAGCGGTTCGTGCACATGGATGCGGACCAACTCGTCCTCCGCGATCTCCAGCCCTATCTCGATCGGGTGGCCGCCGCCGAGGGGCCGTTCGTGATGGCGAACCGGCGATCGAGCACTTGGAGAACGCTGGAGGCATCCGACGATTCGGCCCGAAGGCAGGCGATCGCGGGAATGACCGGCGACCCCGAGGCACTCGCGGCCTTCGATCCGTCGTTCGACTGGCGCCGGGCGCACCTCCTCAATAGCGGTGAGTTTTCGGCATCCCGGGACGCCATCGATCGCGACACGTTCCTCGCCGTGTTCGCCAAGGCGAGGCGGTTTTATGCCGAGCGTGGACTGGGAAACATGACCGGCTCGAGGATCGGACCGTTCATGGGGGATCAGGGCTTCCTTTCCTACTTCCTCGCCGCCCACGCCCCGGGCACGCGGGTCGAATGGCTCGATGATCTCTATGCATGGGGGGGCCGCGACGAGCTCACCCACTACAGAGACGATGATCACACCGATCCCCTCAAGTGGGTCGCGATCCACTGGGCTGGGTGTCCGCGGCCGGGGCCGATCCCCCTCCCGGGCCGAGCGGTGTGCGCGGCCCAGTGGCGGCGGGATCACCGCCGCTATTGCCGACTTCACGGTGATTGGTCGGGATATCTCAAAGACTTCCTCGACGATGCCGGCATCCTGGCGTGGCAGGCCAGCAGTCGATTGAAGCGTCGGCTCACCCGATGACGATCCCCCTGCCGCCGGACCCGTCCGTTGTCCCCATTGCCCCCATGGACGCCGCTGATCGCCCCACCGTCCGGATCCGGTTCATCGGCTTCTGGGACGGCTTCGACCCCCGCGACAACGTCTTCACCCGGCTCCTCGCGCGCCGGTGGCGCCTCGACTTCGACAGTCCGCCCGACTTCGTCGTCTACACCACGGTCGGCAGCCGACGGAAAGACTTCCTCGCCCACGACTGTACGCGGATCTTCTTCACCGGCGAGAACGTCGGCCCCGACTGGCTCAATTGCGACTGGGCCTTCACGTTCCGCCATGACTCCCATCCGCGGCACCTCCGCCTCCCGCTGTGGGTGCTCTATGCCGACGCCAAAGCACTCGTGAAGCCGCCGTTGGTCGACGTCGAGGGAATCATGGAGGGGAAGTCGAGGTTTTGCGCGTTCGTCGTCTCCAATCCCCTCTGCCGCACCCGTAACGACTTCTTCCACAAGCTGTCGCGCTACCGCCCCGTCGACTCCGGCGGGAAGCTGTTCAACAACGTTGGCGGCCGGGTCGCCGACAAGCGGGCGTTCCTCGCCGACTGCCGATTCACGATTGCCTTCGAAAACGAATCGTTCCCCGGCTACACCACCGAGAAGGTTCTCGAGCCGATGCTCGTGAACTCGATCCCGATCTACTGGGGCGATCCGCTCGTGGGACGCGACTTCGACACCACGAGTTTTCTCTCCGCCCACGACTCGCCGTCGCTCGACGACCTCGTCGAGCGTGTCGTCGCGGTCGATCGCGATCCGTCGCTCCTGGCGGCGCTTCTGACTCGCCCCTGGTTCCGGG
>JBIIQL010000302.1:0-5055 GCA_044342095.1 Pirellulales bacterium | reverse complement strand
TTGTCGGCGTGGGTGTGGCTGCGGACGACGGTGAACTTGTGGGCGATCCGCGCCGAGCGCGCACAGTGCTCGGTGAAGATCGTCCCCGGCACCGACGTCTGGATCGGTTTGAAGGGGCCACGGATCTCGGCCGGCGCCCCCGGCTTCGGATCCCACATGTCCTGCTGCGGCGGGCCTCCTTCGAGGAAGATGAAGATTACGTTCTTCGCGCGCGGCTGGGGCGATCCCGGCGCGCGAGCTTCTTGAGCCCGAAGCAGCCCCGGCAGCGCGAGCCCACCGCCCAGCCCACCGAGGATTCCGGCCGAGCCGAGGCGGAGGAGATGCCGGCGCGAGACGCCGTCACAACGCCGCCGTGCGGGCCCGCCGATCGCGAACGTTTCCATCGCTCCCTCCCTCAGTGGTTCCCGAGAAACTCTTTGCGATTGAGGAACGTCCAGAGGACATCCTCCACCGCCGCGCGGCGCACCGCCGCCCCTTCGCCCGCGCCGCTGCCGGCGACCGGCTCCGCACCGGCGGCAAACAGCGGCAGAAGCGCCGCCAGCTCGGCCACCGTCGGTGGCCGGGAGAGCGTTGCCAGGCAGAGCTCTTCGACGATCGCTGCGGCAGGAAGCGACGATTCGGCAAGCCGGCGGGCGGTGCCGTGGCGGGCGCCGAGCTTCGCCTCGATCTCGGGTGAATTGATCAGATGGAGCGCCTGGGCGATGCTCGGTTCGGTGCCTCGCTCACACTCGCAGACCGTCGCCCGCACCGGCCGGCCGAACACTTTGAGGAAGTACGACGGCATGCGATTGTCCCACACCTCGACGGCGCGCGTCCCCTCCGGCCAACCGTTGAAGGACTCGCTCACGCCTGTCGCCTGGCAGATCGCGTCGAGGAGCACCTCGGCCGGAAGCGCCTTGGGGTGTGCATGGGAGAAGTGCCGCCGATCCTCCTCGGCACCGGGGGCCGGCGCGGCGGCGAGTTGGTAGGTGCGCGAGGCGACAAGCTCGCGCGTGAAAGCGCGGAGATCGAAGCGGAGGGCCTTGAGGCGGGCTTCGAGATGGTCGAGGAGCGGCTCGTTCGTGGCGGGGTTCGTGGCACGGAGATCGTCGATCGGCTCGACGAGGCCGCGGCCGAAATAGTGGGCCCAGAGCCGGTTGGCGATCGCCCGAGCGAGGAACGGGTTGTCGGGGGCTGTCGCCCACTCGGCCAGGAGTCGACGGCGATCGACAGACGGCCCACTGAAGGCAGCCGGCGCCGAGCCGAGCGCCGCCGCCGGCACCGCCACGCCGGTCCGCGGATGGGGCAGATCGACACCCCCGCGCGACACCACCCCCTCGCCGCCGCCGGGAAGAACTTTGAGCTTCAAGCCGGTGAAGAAGCCGGCGAGCGCCGCGTAGTCGTCCTGGCTCCAGCGTTCACTGGGATGATGATGGCACTGGGCGCACTCGATCCGCACACCGAAGAACAACTGGCTCATCGACCGCGCCGCCACTTCGGCGCCATCGAGCGCCTTGAAGACGGCTGCCGGAGATTCGTGCCCGACCGGGCCGTCGGCGGTGAGGATCGCCCGGACGAACTCGTCGTAGGGGCGATTGACCGCGAACTGCCGGTGGAGCCAGCGGGTCAGGGCGACCACCCCCTGCGGCCCGACCTTCGCCTTGTCAGCCCGGAGGATGTCGGCCCACTTCATCGTCCAGAAGTCGGCATACTCCGGCCGCTCGAGAAGTCGCTCGACGAGCTTCTCTCGCTTGTCCGGGGAGGGATCGGCCAGGAACGCGCGGGCCTCGGCGGCGGTGGGAAGCGTGCCGATCGTGTCGAGGCTCGCGCGGCGGAGGTACGTGGCATCGTCACAGCGTTCCGCCGTCGGGATGCCGAGGGCGGCGAGGCGGTCGTGGACGAGCGTGTCAATGACGCTTGACTCCGGCGGACGCACGAAGGCGACTCCCTCGCGCGGCACGACGACGCGCACCGTGGCGACATGCCCCAGATGGCGAACGAGGATCGCCGCGTCGCCCGGGATCGTGCCTGCCTCGAGGATCCCGGCGACGCTGACGGCGACGATCCCCGGGGCATTCGAGAGGAAGTCGGTCTCCTGCGTCACTCCATGCCGACCGCCGGCGGTGTCGACGGCGCTGACGCGGAGTTGGTGGGTCTCTCCCGGCAGGAGCCTCACCTCCGCCGGCTCGGCTGCGAGGCCTACGACCGGCCGATCGTCGGGGACATCGGCCCGGGCCCCTTCCGCGATCCAGCGGAGGAGCCGGCGGTGCGCCGGGCTCCCGTCGTCGATCTTTCGTCCGCCGCCATGCGGCACCGCGGCGGTGGCCTTGAGGAGGAGGAGCGAGGCTTCCGGCGCCGAAGGGGTGATCCGGCGGCCGCGCGACTGCGACACGATCGCCGCATGATCGGCGGCATGATCGAAGCCGAGGAGGCTGAGCTTGAAGCCGTTTTGCCCCTCCGCCTTGCCATGGCAGCCTCCCGCATTGCAGGCATGCTTTGTGAGGATCGCCTGCACTTCCTGCTCGAACGACACCGGCACCGGATTCGTCACACCGCTGACGGACAATGGAATCGTGACGCGGCGATCGCCGAGGGAGGCGGTGACGTCGGTCGCACCGTCGGCGAGCGGCTCGACGAGGCCCGTGGCCGACACCCGCGCGACGCCCGGGTCGGCCACGTCGAAGCGCACCGCCCGCGTTCGATCGACCGAGCGGCCGTCGACGTCGTCGAGGATCACGATCTGTTCTGCCCCCTCGGGGCGATCCAGGCGGATGGCGGGAGGATGAGGGGTGAGGTCGGCGGCGTGCACCGTAGACCCGGCTACCAGCAGAACAGAAACCAAGCGGGGCCACGCCCGGAGGCTCGTTTCCCGGCTCGGAGCGTGTGCTTTCAGCGTCGGCATGGGGCTCACCGTGCGGCTTTCCCGGGCTGTCAGGGTACCATGGCCGGCATCCGACGCCGCGGCAGGGGCCCGTGGCAGCGTCCGGGGAACGGGTGAGGAAAGCGACCGTGCGATCGAGCCGCCACGCCATCCTCCGGCTCGCCCTCCTCGCCTTCGTGGCGGCGATCGCGGCTCCCCCAGCCGCCGCCGATCCTCCGTGGTCGCTTGTGCCCCTGGCCCGCCCTGCCGTCCCGCCGGGGCCCAGCCACCCGATCGACGCCTTCATCCAGGCGCGGCTGGCGAAGGAGGGGATCCCTCCAGCCCCCCCGGCCGATCCCCGCTCGCTCCTCCGCCGCCTCCACTACGACCTCACCGGGCTTCCCCCCACGATCGACGACGTCGACGCCTTCGCCGCTGCGTGTGCCGCACGCGGCATCGACGACGCGACCAGCCGTGTGATCGAAAAGCTTCTCGCCTCGCCGCGGCACGGGGAACATGTCGCCCGTCACTGGCTCGACGCCGCCCACTACGCCGACACCCACGGCAACGATCACGACCACGCCCGCCCCAACGCCTGGCCCTACCGCGACTGGGTCATCGGCGCCTTCAACGACGACAAGCCCTACGGTCGATTCGTCGCCGAGCAGGTGGCCGGCGACATTCTTTTTCCCGACGACCCGCAGGCGATTCCTGCCCTCGGCTTCCTCGCCGCCGGGCCCTGGGACGACACGCTCATGGTCGGGGTCCGTGAAGACACCGTCGACCATCTCATGTCGCAAAACCTCGACCGCGACGACTACGTGATGACGGTGATGAGCACCTTCCAAAGCCTCACCGTCCACTGCGCCCGCTGACACGACCACAAGTTCGATCCGGTTTCGCAGCGCGACTACCACGCTCTCCAGGCGGTGTTCGCCGGCATCGATCGGGCCGACCGCCCCTACGACACCGATCCCGCCCTCCATGCCCGCCGCCGCACGCTTCTCGCGCGCCGGGGGGCGATCGAGCGCCGCGACTCGACGATCCTCGCGGCGATGCAAGAGCCCGCCGAAGCCGCCCGCCTCGAAGCCGCCGTGACGGCGAAGCAGACCCGCGCCGCCGCCTTCCAGCCGCTCGAGATCCTCGCGATCACGAGCGTCGCCTCCCCGGGCACGATCCACACGCCCCTCCCCGACGGCTCCTGGCTCGCTTCGGGGCCGACGCCTGAGAAAGACACGCTTCTGGTCACCGCCAGGTCGTCGCTCCGCGATCTTCGGGCGATCCGTCTGGAGACGCTCGCCGATCCGTCGCTGCCCGGCGGCGGACCGGGCCGCTACGAGCCGGCGGGCAATTTTCACCTGACGGAGTTTTCCCTCGCCGCCCGTCCGCTTGCCACCGCCGACAAGCCGGCCGTGCCGGTGGCGATCGCCCACGCTGCCGCCGATCACGCTGACAGCAACGACCCGGTGCAAGGCGCCCTCGACGGCCAGGCCACCACCCACTGGAGCATCCATCCGCGCTACGGTGAGAACCACGAAGCGGTCTTCCATCTCGCCGCGCCGTTGATCACCGAAGGGGATGCGATCCTCACGATCCGCCTCGACTTCCAAGGGGCCACGGGCCATCAGGTGGGGCGGCTGCGACTGTCGGTCTGCGGCCCGGAACTCGCGCCCGCCGACCGCGATCCACTTCCTCAGGCGCTTGCCGCGCTCGTCGCCAAGCCCGCCGCCGAGCGCACGGCCGCGGAAACAGAGACGCTGTTCCTCGACCTCATCCGGGGAGAGGTCGAGAGCGAGCTTGCCGCGCTCCCGCCACCTGGGAAGGTCTATGCCGTCACCAGTGACTTCGCGCCGCAGGGGTCGTTCAAGCCGGCGAAGTCGCCGCGGCCGATCCGCATCCTCGAGCGCGGCGAGGTGACCAAGCCCCTGGAAGAGGTGGGGCCGGCGGCGCTTGCCTGCCTCCCCGATCTCCCCGCCGATCTGTTCATCCGCAGTGACGACGAAGGGGCCAGACGCGCGGCACTCGCCAGATTTCTCATCGACGACCGCAACGTGCTGACGTGGCGGAGCATCGTCAACCGGGTGTGGCAGTGGCACTTCGGCCGCGGGCTCGTCGAGTCGCCAAACGACTTCGGATTCATGGGGAGCGAACCGAGCCATCCGGAGCTCCTCGACTGGCTCGCCTGCTGGTTTCGCGACGATGGGCACGGCTCGCTC